>CALGND010000113.1 GCA_937958675.1 uncultured Granulosicoccaceae bacterium | reverse complement strand
AGCTTCAAGATGTAAGGTTGCCTGGTGATGAAAATGGTGCCACGCCTGCAGGCGTGGCTGTTGAAGTTGGCAAGGGGATAGCTGATGGGATTACTTGGCCGCTAGATGTATGGAAGAAGAAACCATCGGCAGGTGTCGCTCGCACGACATTTGCTGCACCTGGTCAGCGAATAGTTCTCGATAACCCATCTGATCAATGGATAAACGAAAATTCGCCTAAGCACGAAGTAAAGTATTGGGTTATGTTCAAGCAGCGTACGAAACAGGTGAAAGAGCCAAAAGATATCGTAATGCACTATATGAGCGCAGTTTTAGAGTCTTTAAAAAATAAAGTGCTGGCGCAATGTCAGACTTTGAAATAGGAATTTTTACACGATGATAAATAGAAAAATCATAGATGTGCTAACCCTTGCTTTGCTATTAGGTTTATCACCTGCGTTGAAAGCGGAGACTCGAGCCGATGTCCAAGTGTTAAAGAGTATTTGGGGAGTCGATATTCAGCAGTTCAAGAGCGCACTTGCAAATGGCTATGATGTTAACGGATTTGTAGAGGGCCGGAGCCGAGATTGGTTGATGTGCGATGTGACTCGCCCTGACCGAATAGCCTTCTTAAAACATGCAGTCTCCAAAGGTGGCGATGTCGATCTCATAAAGCCTGGTATTTCGCAAGCCTTTTCATCGCCATTGATGTGCGCTATTTCATTTGGAAATAAGGAAGCATTTGATTACCTATTAGCAAACGGAGCTGATCCGAATATTATAGTTTGCCCAAAATGCGAATCGAAACACCGGGATTTGCCGATTACGACGGCTCTTTACCGTTCACAGTTTCAAATGGCGTTCGAACTTATTGAGAAGACTAATATAACTACGAATGAGTTAGAGACGATGCGTGGTCGCCTTGAAGATTCGAGATACTTACCTGACGTCGGGAAGGTGTCACAAGAACCTTACCGATTGAAGCTTGCTGAGTATCTAGAAAGCAAAGGCTTTGAATTAAACATTTGGACATTGGAAAAAGAGAACGCGGGTGAATGGCTGCCAACATTTATGCGCGAAGCAAAATAACCTGAAACACGTTCCCGCGGGAACGTGTTTCGCTACCCCGGCCCGCCCAGCACCTCAACAATCCGCCCATCCAGCCAGTACTCCGGTTTAAACGGAATCTTTCCCTGAATAAATCCCACATGCCCACCATGGGTGGGTAGTTCTAGTGTGACTTTCGGTGAGAGCTCGGATTCGCTTGGGATGACTTCGTCTGTAAAAAATGGGTCGTCTAGGGCGTAAATAATATGTGTTGGTATGTCGATGTGCTTTAGGTATTGCCTTGCGCTGCATTGCTTGTAGTAGTCGTGTACATCGTCAAAGCCGTGCACTGGGGCGGTAAAGTTATTGTCTACCTTCCAAAAGTTATTATCTGCATCGCTTAGCTTGGGTAAGTCGAGCTCTGGGTAGCGCTCTCTTTTGGCTTCTATCTGGTCGCGCATTAAGCCAATTAAAAAGCGTTGATAGCCTCGTGCAATGCCTTTGTTGAGTTTGTTGGCCCCAACATGTAACACCAGCGGTGGGCATACTGCGATAGCGGATTTCAGGGGGCACTGTGTGCCTTGTTCACCCAAATATTTCAGTAGTGCATTCGCACCTAGTGAAAACCCAACTGCGGAAATAGGCGTGTCGGGGAATCTCTCTTGCAGCAAATTCACCATAAAGCCGATATCGCCAGTCTCGCCGGAGTGATAAGAGCGTGCGAGCCGGTTGGGTTCGCCGCTACAGCCTCGCCAGTGCATAAAAACCGGGCGCATGCCTGCGGATTCGAGCTGACCGAATGCGCCTTGAGCGTAAGCGCTCGTGATGTTACCGGTTAAACCGTGCAGCAACAGCACAAGTTGGCCGGATTGTTTGTGGCTCCAACATAGGTCGAGAAAATCGCCGTCTGGCAATTCGATTCGCTCGGTTTTGTAGCTGATTGGAGGGCGCTTGCTGAGCTTGCTTGCGTACAAGGTTTGCAAATGTGGGTTGCTTAACCACCAACTCGGACTAAATTTACTTGTAATAATCACAATAACAATTGGTTGGGCCACGTTTATGCAAATTCTTATTGCCAATGATGACGGTTACCTGTCGCCAGGCATACAGTCTTTGCAGGCGGCATTAAGCCAGATCAGCACTGCAATTATTGTAGCGCCTGATCGCAATCGCAGTGGAGCGAGTAATTCTCTCACGCTATCGCATCCTGTGTTGGTGAAACCGCATGGCGATTTTGTATTTTCGGTTGAGGGAACGCCGACTGATTGTGTGAACATTGCGCTAAGTGGCCTGCTCGACACTGATCCCGATATGGTTGTTAGCGGTATTAATGATGGTCCAAACATGGGAGATGATGTGTTGTATTCAGGTACAGTTGCCGCCGCGGTCGAGAGTCGATTCTTGGGGCACCCGGCTATTGCGGTTTCAATGGGTTCGCACAAGCCACAGCACTATGACGCTGCTGCTGCCATAGTCGTCCAACTGATTGAACGTATGCAAAAGTCGCCACTACCGGCTGATACCATCCTCAACGTCAATGTCCCGGATTTACCAATTGACGCCATTAAAGGGCTTAGAGCTACTCGACTGGGTACGCGGCACCATTCGACCAATGCAATCTTGGCCAATAGCCCCAGAGACGAGACCGCTTATTGGATTGGCCCCGCTGGTGAGATTAATGACGATGGTATCGGTACTGATTTCGCAGCTGTAAAAGATCAATTTGTATCGGTCACACCTTTGCAGATTGATATGACAAGACACGACACAATGACATCCTTAGCGAGCTGGCTGGAGCAATCGGCATGATTTTAAGCCCTGTCGAAATTGCCGGTATTGGCATGACTTCACAGCGGACTCGCGATCGAATGATGGATCGACTGCGTGCAAGGGGTATCGAAAATGAGGCGGTGGTGTCAACGATGGGCCGGGTTCCGCGGCACTTGTTTGTTGATGAGGCGATGGCAACGCGTGCCTACGAAGACGATGCTTTGCCAATCGGCGAAGGGCAAACGATCTCACAACCTTATGCCGTGGCTCGAATGACCGAAGTCTTATTGGAAAATGGCCCTGTTGAGCGCGTGCTTGAAGTGGGTACGGGCTCTGGGTATCAAGCTGCCATATTGTCACAGCTTGTGGATGTTGTGTTTACAGTTGAGCGCATTCGCAGCTTGTATGAAAAGGCTCGAAACCGATTTCGGGCTTTGCAATACCGAAATGTTCACACTCGTCATACTGATGGCAGTTGGGGTTGGGTGAGTAATGGCCCATACGACGCGATTATTGTTACTGCAGCGCCCATTACCGTTCCTGAACCCCTACTAGAGCAGCTTGCGGTAGGTGGACGAATGATAGTGCCTGTCGGCAAGCAAAAAACTGTGCAAACACTGAAAGTCATCACTCGAACCGCTACCGGTTACAGCACGGTCGACTTAAGCGACGTTAATTTCGTTCCTTTTCTCTCTGGCAAGTCCTGAAATGCCTACTACACTCTAGTGTCGCGTAGCGTCAATCCGTTTAACGGATGATAACTAGGGCAGGGCATTTTTTGCCACTGCCGATAATAATAAGACGCATCGGAAAACCTTTTTTATCTGGCGGACGTTCTTTTTACGTTTCCGTCTGCAGTTAAATTTGAAAAAAAGACATGGCACAACCTGTATTGAGAGGGTGGCTGGTGATACCGATACTGTTCAGTGTTGGTTGCTCGTCTATGCCCACAATTATGCCCACGATGGAGTCACGCTTAGAAACGTGGCAATTTCATTCGAACATGTACGTTGTACAGGCAGGAGAAACGCTGGATACAATAGCGTTTCGATACAAATTATCCATTGCGGAGTTGAGATCACTTAACCCTGGTATCGACAACCAATTTGCGCCTGGTTTGCGAATCAACGTGCGCCCCGGTACACAATTGGCCGAATCAGTTCGTGCTCGCACTGGTTATTCAAGGCCTAACCAACCACAGCTAACGTCTCAACGCCCAGCGTTGACGCAACCCGGTGTATCGGTCAATCCGGTCAATCCGCAAGAGATCATCGTGACTGAAATACCGGCTGCATCGCGATTGCCTGCCGTGCCGCGAATCGCTGAAGAGCGAACGGTGGTTCGTGATACCAGCAGTATCGCTGCAGGCTCCGCTGCAACTGCTGGGTACCCAACAGAAGAAATTATTCCTGACACGCTTGATTTTGCAGAACCGCAGCAGCAACGTCAGGCGATGAATACCGAATTACAGCAATACGTGGGCGCTTGGCGTTGGCCAACGGATGGTCAGATAGCACGTGATTACGTTCCAGGAACGGCTGGAGGCCATGGTGTTGATATCGCTGGCATACCGGGTCAAGACGTTCGAGCGGTGGCATCTGGGCAAGTTATCTACTCTGGACGAAATCCGAGCAGTGGCGGCGGCAATTTGGTCATTGTTCGGCACGAAGACAATTTGATGACCACCTATGGCCATACGGACAAACTGTTTGTATCTGAGCACGATTTTGTACAAGCAGGGGACACCTTGGGAACCCTTGGATCTAACGTTAGAAACGAGTCTGTACTGGCATTTGAGGTTAGACGCGATGGAAAACCGCAAAATCCACTGGAATTCCTTCCAGTACGGTGACTTAGCGCATGTTTCTAAACAGAACATAACAAATGTTAAAGAACGAAATTACTTGAGTAAGTTGCGCTAAGTTGCTTTAATATCAGCAAAAATTGGTAAGCGTCGTTATACCGACGCTATTGTGGAGAATGTACCCTATGGCAAACGTTGATCAACCTGACTGGCAGGAATCTCAAGAGGATTCGGAAGCTGTCGCTACTCAACCCGGTATCGTGGACGATGCCGAAGCTGAGACGGAAACTTCAGACGAACCGGAAGAGCAGATCACCGCCAGTAAGCTGCGTGATGCCAGCCGAAAGGAAATGGACGCAACTCGGTTATATCTGAAAGAAATCGAGTTTTCCGAGCTGCTTACCGCAGACGAAGAGAAGTTTTACACACGTAAGGCTCAGGCGGGTTGTGATAAATCTCGCAAGAAGATGATCGAATGCAATTTGCGCTTGGTTGTGAAAATTGCCAGACGTTACATGAACCGTGGATTGGCTCTCCTTGATCTTATTGAGGAAGGCAATTTAGGGTTGATCCACTCAGTTGAAAAGTTTGACCCTGAGCGTGGGTTTCGTTTTTCTACTTACGCAACATGGTGGATTAGACAAACCATTGAGCGTGGCTTGATGAATCAAACGCGAACAATCCGTTTGCCAATACACGTGGTGAAAGAAATGAACGTGTACATTAAAGCTGAACGTCGTTTACAACAATCGCTTGATCGTGAGCCTACGGCTGAAGATATTGCAGCATTGACTGAACGTCCGGTTGCCGATGTAAAGCGTTTGTTAGGTTTGCGCGACAGAGTAACGTCTGTTGATGTTGCCATCGGCAAAGATGGCGAGCGACCGTTACTGGATATTATTCCAGACGAAAATAACCTAGATCCATCGATGATTCTGCAGGATGAGCGGGTTAATTCAAATATCAACGATTGGTTGCAGAAGCTTGAATCTAAGCAACGCGAAGTGTTGGTACGTCGTTTTGGATTACATGGCCACGAAAAATCAACGCTTGAAGAAGTTGGACAAGAGTTGGGTGTCACACGTGAGCGTGTTAGACAAATTCAAATGGAAGCGCTTAAGCGTTTGCGTCGTATCCTAGAAGGCAGTGGTTACTCTGCTGAAAACCTTTTTATGGCTTAGCTGCTTGTCCCTGCGAAGGCGGGGAACTACGAGTACGCATGGATCCCCGCCTACGCGGGGATGACGTTTCGTTCTGCGGGATGACGTCTTTTAAGTAATAGGCAACAGAGCAGCGGCTACTGGTCGTTGCTCCGATACCAACACACTGTAAGTTCTGCACGCGGCTCGCGTGTTCATTACCTCTAACGCTATCCCTTTTGCATGCAGCTCCGCCATTAGTTTCATTGGTGGAAAAACATGTGTTGTACCTGTGCCTAAAATAATGATTTCGGTTGGGTCGGTGTCTTTTAGCGCGAGCAGGGGTTCAAAATCAGCCATTGTGAGATCAGCGGGCTGGCCTGAATACCATGGCTCGATGAGCTGAGTAGGGGTGAGGATTAGGCTGCCCGCATGGCTTTGGCCATTTACGCTGATATCGCCAATGCCGTAGTGGCTGATCAAATTTTGGGCTGAGGATTCAAGCTTAAATTTCATTATTTTGTATCTCTGGCCTGTATTTTTCGTGTGGTGTTCTTTTCGTGGGTCAGCACTCGTATAATACTCTGCTATATCGCTCCAGGTAAGCACTCCTGGCCAGCTTAACCCCATATTGATGGATCCAAAACGCCGGACCTTCGGACTGTCGGATCTCGTCTAAGTGGGGGACATTAGGGAGAGGTTGTTTGAAACCTGTAAAGATCGGTCTGTTGGGATTAGGTACAGTTGGCCGTGGTACTGCGCAAATTTTGCAACGAAACGCCGCTGAATTGGAGCGACGCTGCGGTCGGCAGATAGTCATCCATAGTGCAGCAGTGCGAAACGCGAGCAAAGTAGCCGCTGAGGAACTCGGCATTAAGAGCACCTCTGATGGCGCCGCTTTAGTATCTGACCCTGAAATCGACATTGTTTGCGAAATGATGGGTGGCGACCAACCTGCACTTGAATGGGTGTTGTCGGCAATCGAGCATGGCAAGCATGTGATTACCGCTAATAAGGCGCTAATTGCGGTTCATGGTAACGAAATTTTTGAAGCTGCTCGTAAGGCGGGTGTTGTCGTCGCGTTTGAGCCTGCCGTCGCAGGTGGCATTCCTGTGATCAAAGCCATTCGCGAAGGCTTAGCGGCTAATCAGATCCAATGGGTAGCCGGCATTATTAATGGCACCGGCAATTTTATTCTTAGCGAGATGGCTAGCAAAGGTCGCGAGTTTGCAGACGTATTGCAAGAAGCCCAAGAGTTAGGCTATGCCGAAGCTGACCCAACCTTCGACGTTGAAGGCATCGATGCTGCTCACAAGCTCACCATCATGGCGTCCATAGCGTTTGGCATTCCATTACAATTTAATCGAGTATTTACTGAAGGCATTAGCAAAATCTCGCGCGAAGATGTGAGCTACGCTGAAGAGCTGGGTTACCGCATTAAACATTTGGGAATCGCAAAGAAAACCGATAAAGGTATCGAGCTAAGAGTTCACCCCACGTTAATTCCTCATCAGCGTTTAATCGCTAACGTTAATGGTGTAATGAACGCAGTATTGGTCAGAGGTGACGCGGTTGGCCCAACGATGTATTACGGCCCCGGTGCTGGCTCAGAGCCTACCGGTTCTTCAGTGGTCGCCGATATTGTTGATGTGGTTCGAGTGCTTGATGCTGATCCGGTTAATCAGGTGCCGCACCTAGCGTTTCAAGCTGATGTCTTGTCTGATGTACCAATTTTGGAACCTGCTGATTTTGAATCTGCGTACTATTTGAGGGTGCATGCAGAGGACAAGCCTGGCGTTATGGCTAGTATCACTAGTATTTTTGGTCAGCTGGGAATAAGTATCGAAGCCATTGTTCAAAAGGAATCGTCGCCTGGGGAAGGTGTGAGCGCGCAAGCGGATGCCAACACAGTTGTGCCGGTTATTTTATTGACACGTCTAGTACGCGAAGGCCTAATACAAGAGGCTATTGCTGAAATCGAAAAACTTGACAGCGTGACGCAGTCCGTGGCGATGCTTCGAGTTGAAACCCTGAACTAGTTTATTTTTACGCAACCCCAATTAATTTTGTCATGACAACACGTTACAAGGGTTTGATCGAACGTTACCGCGATCGCCTCCCAGTGGATAGCAACACTCCTGTGGTTAGCCTTTGCGAAGGTGATACCCCACTTATTCAGCTCGTTAATTTACCTGCCACCACCGGTAAGTCTGTCGAGATGTACGTCAAGTTCGACGGCATGAACCCAACCGGCTCATTTAAAGATCGTGGCATGACAATGGCTGTAAGCAAAGCCGCCGAAAAAGGTGCTAAGGCCATTGTATGTGCATCAACGGGCAATACGTCTGCCGCTGCAGCTGCCTATGCTGCGCGCGCTGGCATGACTGCATTCGTGTTAATTCCCGAAGGCAAGATCCCGATGGGCAAATTGGCGCAAGCCATGGCACATGGTGCAGTGGTATTACAAATACGCGGTAACTTTGATGACGGTATGAAGTTGGTGAAAGAGGTGGCAGGTGAAGCGCCGGTTGAGATTGTGAATTCAGTTAACCCGTTTCGTCTACAGGGGCAAAAAACGGCTGCCTTCGAAATTGTAGAAGCGTTGGGCAAGGCACCGGATTATCACTGTATACCAGTAGGCAATGCTGGCAACATCTCTGGCTATTGGATCGGGTACAGCGAAGCCTGCGGACACAATACGGCGTCTTGTACCTTGTGTAATGGCGATTGCCCTTACTTAGAAAACAAACTCACCGAGTCACGCCCAGTCATGGTTGGTTATCAAGCTGCTGGTGCCGCCCCGTTTTTACGTGGTGAACCGGTAAGTGAACCCGAAACAGTTGCCACGGCAATTCGTATCGGTAATCCGCAGAGCTGGGATTTGGCAAAGGCGGCTGTTAGCGAATCCAAAGGTTGGTTTGATGAAATTTCGGATGAAGAGCTATTGGTCACACATGGGTTACTTGCCAGCCGTGAAGGCGTGTTTTGTGAGCCAGCTTCCGCTATCTCCGTGTGCGGCGCCTTGCGTGATATCAAGTCGGGCAAGATTCCTGAAGGTAGTGTAGTGACGTGCACAGTGACTGGACATGGTTTGAAGGATACCGACACTGCCATTGCAGGTGCTGATCCTGTCGTGACAATTGATGCTGATTTGGCGTCAGTTAAGTCTGCGATTCTTAACCATATCTAGTGCGGTGCCTTGTTGCCGATAGCCTGTGAATAACGCTATTTAGTAACCGCTTCGGCAGCTTTGGTTTCGCGCGCGGCATTGGTTGAAAAAATATCTTTGTCGAGATCGCCGAGCTTTTGCAGCAACAGCAGGTAGTCGTCTCGCGAGATTGATTCTGCTCCCATGCTGAGCAAGTGTGGGTTTTCCAGTTGGCAGTCTATTAAATCGTATTTGCCGCACTGGGCAAGATGCACTAAGGCGATTTTAGAAGCATCGCGTTGCCGTGAAAACATGGATTCGCCGACAAACACTCTGCCTAGCGCGATGCCGTAGAGGCCGCCGGCAAGTTGGTTGTCCATCCACACCTCGATAGACTGAGCGAGGCCGTATTGTTTTAGCGTGCAATAGGCGTCGATCATCTCGTCAGTTATCCACGTGCCATTGCTGTTGGCGCGAGGTGCGCCGCATTGTTTCATCACCTCTCGATACGCAAGGTTTTCAGTGACTTCAAAATGATCGCCACGCAAGGTTTTTTTTAAACTGCGAGTAATGCGGATGCGTTTTGGGCTGATTACGCAACGAGGGTTGGGCGACCACCACAGGATGGGTTCGCCTTCTTCATACCACGGAAAGATGCCCTGACGGTAAGCATTAAGGAGCCGCTGTGGGCTCAAGCTACCACCCGCCATAAGTAAGCCGTTTGGTTCTTCCAGCGCATCATTCACCGCAGGGAATGCAGTGAGTTCATCGTCCGGCGCTATAAACGGTATTGGCATTATGTCTTAAAATCCAAGTCTGCTTTGAAAGGTAGCAAATTTGTCAGCCCTTCGCACCTCTTAAGCATGTAACGGCTTTCGTCTTTAAGAAAACGGTTAACTGCGTCACGGAATGCAGGCTCTGCTAGATAGTGGGCTGAGTATGTGATGGTGGGTTCGAATCCGCGAGTGATCTTGTGCTCACCTTGAGCTCCTGGTTCAAAAGTATCAAAACCTTGTTCCAAACAGTATTCAATGCCTTGATAGTAGCAGGCCTCAAAGTGCAGGCTGTTGCGTTCCACGCGGCAGCCCCAGTAGCGGCCGTAAAGACATCCGCCACCGCTGAACATGATTGAGCAGGCGATCGGTACCTTAGGTGTTGCGTCCGTACTGTCGTAGGCAAAGACGATCAGCGTCGCATCTCCCATGGTTCTACCCATTTGCCTAAAGAAGTCGAGTGTTAAAGATGGGCTGCCCCATTTACGATCGTAAGTTGCGCAATAAAGCTCGTATGCCCATTGCCATTCTTGATCATCTAGGCTTGCACCCAAGCGCCGCTCAATGCGTATATTGGCGTCGGTGACGTGGCGTCTTTCTCGCTTGATTGTTTTGCGACGTTTAGCAGTGCATTGTTGCAAGAATTCGTCAAACGATGCGTAATCTCGATTGTGCCAGTGATACTGGCAGTTGATGCGTTGCAGATGATCAGATGCGCTTTGATCGATCAGTTCAGCCCGTTCATCTTCAGCCTCGCTGTCCTCGTTGTTATCGGAATCCGGGCTATGCTCGCACAATTGATCGCATTCTTCTTTGGTCGGAAATAACCAATGTAAGCTCGAGTAGTTTTGCTCCGTACAGTAGTGCCTGATGCTGGCAGCCAACATTGCGATTAGTGGCTCACGTGGATGCTCGGGGCTAATTAAAATCCGCTGCCCGGTGGCTGGCGTGAACGGCACGGCGGCCACTAGCTTGGGGTAGTAGCTTAATCCATGTTGTTCGTATGACTCAGCCCAAGCAAAATCGAAAACGAATTCTCCGTATGAATTGGTTTTTACAAAGCAGGGTACGGCTGCAATTAGTTCGTCTTTGCTCCATAACAGGAAGTATCGTGGAAACCACCCGGTCGTTTGCCCTAAACAGCCGGTTTGTTCAAGCGCGACTAAAAATTCATGCCGTAAGAATGGATTTTGCAGCACGTTGAGTGTGTTCCAACTTTGCGCGGTGACATCGCTAAGGCTATCGCGCACCTCAAGTTGAAGTGCGTTGGCATTGTTGTCTGCGTTACTCAAGTTGAGTGCTCGTTAAGGCTATTGTTCGTCCAAGTAACGCTCTGCATCCAGTGCCGCCATACAGCCCGTGCCTGCTGATGTGACAGCTTGTCGGTAAACGTGGTCCATAACGTCACCCGCTGCAAAAATACCTTCAACGCTTGTGGCAGTGGCATTGCCCGCAAGGCCACTTTTCACTTGAATGTAGCCACCTTCAATATCCAGCTGGTCGGTGAAAATGCCCGTGTTGGGCTTATGGCCAATGGCGATAAACACGCCCATCAGTTCGTGTTCTTGAGTGTCTCCGGTATTGACATCTTTAATACGCATACCTGTAACACCACTGTTGTCTCCGAGCACTTCCTCTAGCGTGTTGTTCCACATGATGGTGACATTGCCGTTAGCTTCTCGATCAAATAGCTTGTCCTGCATTATTTTTTCTGCGCGCAAGCTATCGCGGCGATGCACCAGGATAACTTCTTTGCAGATATTGGACAGATACAGGGCTTCCTCTACTGCAGTGTTGCCGCCGCCGATAACCGCTACTTTTTGGTCTCTATAAAAGAAGCCATCGCACGTTGCACAAGCAGAAACCCCTTTGCCCTTAAATTTTTCTTCAGAAGGCAGGCCTAGGTACTTAGCGCTCGCGCCAGTACAGATAATCAAACCGTCGCAACTGTACTTTCCGACATCGCCATCAAGTAGAAAGGGGCGCTGGGAGAAGTCAACAGTATTAATATGATCACTGACGACTTCAGTTTCAAAGCGCTCGGCATGCTGTTTGAACCGCTCCATCAATTCGGGGCCTTGCACGCCGTTTACATCGGCTGGCCAATTGTCCACTTCGGTAGTGGTGGTTAATTGACCACCTGGCTCAATACCAGCGATAACGACGGGATTTAGGTTGGCGCGAGCTGCGTAGACTGCGGCGCTATAGCCCGCAGGGCCTGATCCAAGAATGATCAATTTACAATGGCGTCTGTCTGACATGATTCCGATTTTATTGTGGCAAAGAGTAGATAGTAAGCGATGCGCGAAATCCCGGCCACCGCTGAAGCGTCTGCTACACTCCTTCAACCGGCATTTTTTTGCCGCGACCGGTATCAACCCCAATATTTGTAGGACTGGAATTGGCTCAAGCAACCAAGAAACGCGCGTCGGCGACATCACGGAAAAAAGCTGCGTCGAAAAAGAAAAGCAGCAGCCGAGTATCCAGAGGAAAGGCCACATCTAGCCGTAAGAAGGCTGCGTCCAAGCGTGAAGCAACCAGAACCGCTGCAGCCTCGGCTTTGAGCGATGGTGTTGCGCTAGGCCATTTAGGCAGAGTTGCTCGCGAAGTGGGCGGTATTGTCTGTGTGTTCGGCGCAATTTTGGCACTGTTGGCACTGGCAACCTTTGATGTAGCTGATCCGGGCTGGTCACATACTGGCCGAGATGTCGCTATTCAAAATAGTGTAGGTCGGGCGGGCGCTTGGTTTGCCGATGTCACTCTCTATTTGTTCGGTTTTATGGGCTTTTTGGTGCCGCTAATGTTAGCCCTGGGCGGATGGTTGCTGTTTCGTGGCCGAAAAATTCAAGCTAAGGGCTATCGCCCGTTTGCCTTTATTCGAGTTATTGGCTTAGTGCTGATGCTGGTTACCGCTAGCGGCTTGGCTGATCTGCACTTTGGCGTACCGGAAGGCTCATTGCCACAGGGCACCTTTGGCGGCGGTATTTTAGGTACCGCGACTGCTTGGCGGCTTGTATCGTTTCTCTATCCCTTAGGCACAACTCTAGTCCTACTGGCGTTATTTTTCTGTTCGCTGACAATGGCCTTTGGCACGTCATGGATTCAACTGATCGAAAATCTTGGCGCATTCGTTTTGCGTATTGGCGAAAAATTCGGCGCAGGCTTTGGTAGGGCGCAAGATGTCCGAGCTGAGCGCGCCAAGGTGGCAGCGGCTGATCGTGTACGGCAGCAGCGCATGCGTCCCAGCGCGTCGGGTGCAGCTATCGGTGATCCATTGATGGACTCGTTCAATGCCGACAGACCGAAGAAAAGCGGGGGCCTCGCCGCTGCGTTTACAGCAGCGCGTGAGAAAGCTCGAGCGGGCAGCGCTGCTGCACGAAATGCTGCACGTGGTTTGTCTGATCCTGCACCTGTCATTAACAAGGGCGAACGCTTTGATGATTTGGCGGCGTCCATGGAAGAAGCAGATGAATTGCTGGCTTTAGAGCGCGGGGATACCGTAGAAGTCCCTCCAAGCGATATAGCACCTGTAAAAGCTGCCCTGAAGAGAGCGACTACGGCATCAAGTGCTGTAGAGCCAGATGAGCCCAAACTTGCGCCACCGCCTGCGGCTCCACGCAAGAAAAAAATTGCTATCAAACAACGTGCGCCTGAGCAAAAGCAATCAAGTTTATTCTTGGATGTACCTGATTCAGAGCTTCCGCCGCTGTCACTGCTCGATGCGCCAGCACCTCAGCGGCCAGGGTTTTCTGACACTGAGCTTGAAGGCCTATCGCGCATGCTTGAAGAGAAGCTGGCGGAATTTCGTATTGCAGTGGAAGTCGTCGCGGTACACCCTGGGCCGGTTATTACGCGGTTTGAAATGCAGCCTGCGCCTGGTATAAAAGCGAGCCGAATAACGGGTCTGTCGCAAGATATTGCACGATCATTGTCGATTGTGAGCGTACGAGTAGTTGAAGTTATTCCAGGCAAATCCACTATCGGTATAGAGATACCAAACGAGCATCGAGAAGTTGTTCAGTTAAGTGAAATGCTGCGATCAAGTGAATATAGTGACAAGGCTTCGCCTTTAACGATTGCGTTAGGGAAGAGCATTAGTGGGCAGCCGGTCACAGCCGATCTTGGCAGAATGCCTCATTTGTTAGTAGCTGGTACTACCGGTTCAGGTAAATCGGTAGGCGTTAATGCCATGTTGATCAGTTTGCTTTACAAGGCAACACCAAAAGAGCTACGGCTAATTTTGATCGATCCAAAAATGCTCGAGCTGAATATGTATGACGGCATTCCGCATTTGCTAACACCTGTTGTGACTGACATGAAAGAAGCTGCCAATGCATTGCGATGGTGTGTTGGCGAAATGGAACGGCGCTATACAATCATGGCCGAACTAAAGGTGCGTAATATTGCTGGCTACAACAAGAAGGTGACTGATGCTGAGAAAGCCGGTACACCGATCGTTGATCCTTTATATCAAGCCGAGCTTGCCTTGGAGCCAACAGCTGCTCCACCGACGCTTGAGCCAATGCCTTTTATTGTCGTGGTAGTAGACGAATTTGCTGACATGATGATGCAGGTTGGTAAGAAGGCGGAAGAGATGATTGCGCGAATTGCGCAAAAGGCACGTGCGGCAGGTATTCATTTGGTACTGGCTACGCAGCGCCCATCAGTGGATGTTATTACTGGTTTGATAAAAGCCAACATACCTACGCGGATTGCGTTTCAGGTTTCGCAAAAAGTTGATTCACGCACGATACTGGATCAAGGCGGTGCTGAATCATTGCTCGGCCATGGTGACCAGTTGTATTTACCGCCGGGCACGGCGTTGCCTATTCGTGTGCACGGTGCGTTTGTTGATGATCACGAGGTGTATAACGTGGTTGGCCATATCAAAGCATCAGGTGAGCCGAATTACATCGATGAAATTTTAGAAGCAAACACCGTCGCCATTCCGGGATTGACGGCACCAGATGGTGAATCTGGTGGAGAGCAAGATGCCTTGTACGACCAAGCCGTCGCCATTGTGCTTGAATCGCGTAAGGCCTCTATCTCTTATGTACAGCGGCGCTTAAAAATTGGTTACAACCGCGCTGCGCGAATGGTTGAGGAAATGGAAGCAGCTGGTGTTGTCAGCACGGTGACATCCAGCGGTACGCGCGAAGTGTTAGCACCACCGCCTGGTTAGAAGTATGGGCGTTGGCTTATGATTGCCTTCGCTCCACCTTGACTATCGCATTGCTACTTTCTGGATGGTCACTTGCGAGTCAGTTAGTGTTCAGAGTTGGCGTGTAAGCTGCAGAACGTATGCATGATGGTGATGTCCAACCATTAACAAACAAGGTCTCTACTGTGAACAACATCCTTTTAAAGTTTTCTGCCATTACGTTGCTAATTTTTGCGTCTTTCTGTGCGCAGTTTAGCGTGGCCGCTGAGAGCGATGCCGGACGCGACGAAGTTCTAAATCGCTTACGTTCGTTTGTCACCGACGTAACGTCTTTCTCTGCAAACTTTAATCAAACGCTCTATAACGCAGACGGCGACGTTGTTACAGCGAATGAGGGCATTGCATTTTTAAAGCGCCCAGGCCAACTAATTTGGCGCTACGAAGGCGAGGGTGCACAAGAAATTATTGCTGATGGTAAAAACATCTGGATGCACGATAAGGAATTACAGCAGGTTACTGTCAGCCCGCTTGATGAGCGTGTTAATGGCACGCCGATGGTTGTGTTAATGGGCACTGGTGACCTTGAAGAGCAGTTTGAGATGACAGTGCTTAGTCATTCAGATGGCATTGATTGGATCAAATTAGTGCCGCGAGCAGCAGGCGCCGACTTTGAATCGTTATTTATGGGTTTAACTGGCACAGCATTAGCAGCAATGGAGCTACGTGATAGCTTTGGTCAGGCCACACAAATTCGATTTTTTGATTTCAAGCCCAACATCGAAATAAATGATGATGATTTTCAGTTTATTCCACCCGCTGGCGCAGATGTTATTGGCGAGCCGGTGAATTGAGCTGCCGTCTTTTTCGTGGGGAAGATATTTTATTTAATGCTGTTTAGTTTGCCCCCATTGCAAGAATCCATGAATCTCTTCATCATGTAGTGATGAACACCCCCCAACAAGGACTTTTCAGCCAAGACGAATCGGTTCGACCATTGGCTGACAGAATGCGCCCTGCGTCGCTTGACGAGTTCTATGGTCAATCACATTTGCTCGGTACGCAAAGCACGCTTCGACAAGCGCTTGAAAACAATCGTCTGCATTCGATGGTGTTCTGGGGGCCGCCCGGTACGGGTAAAACCACGTTGGCTCGCATGATTGCTCAACATAGCGATGCCCGATTTATCGCATTGTCTGCTGTGTTGTCGGGGGTTAAAGATATTCGCGAGGCGGTGGCTGAAGCTCGGGCCACCGTGGATCAATCTGGTCAGCGCACCGTATTGTTTGTGGATGAAGTGCATCGCTTTAATAAATCACAACAAGATGCCTTTCTGCCTCACATCGAAGACGGCACCATTTTTTTTGTCGGAGCTACCACCGAAAACCCCTCCTTTGAACTCAATAACGCTTTGTTATCGCGAGTGCGTGTGTATGTGTTGAAGTCTCTGGATAGTGATGCGATTCTTGAGATTATTGATCGCGCCTTGCAAGATGAAGAACGTGGGCTCGGCAAGTTGGCCATCAGCATGGGTGATGAACAAAAACTACATCTTGCACAAACGGCAGATGGTGATGCTCGACGTGCACTGGTGTTGTTGGAGCTAGCGGCTGATTGCGCCAAGCAAGATGGCGAGCAATTATTGATTGATGAAAGCGTACTCAAGGAAGTTACCCGCGATACGTTTCGTCAATTTGATAAAGGTGGGGATCAATTCTACGATCAGATTTCAGCCTTGCATAAATCGATGCGTGGCTCCGACCCTGATGCTGCCTTATATTGGTTTTGCCGAATGCTAGATGGTGGGTGTGATCCGCTATATATTGCCCGGCGCGTATTACGTTTTGCATCTGAAGACATCGGCAACGCAGATCCGCGAGCGGCACAGCTTTCGTTATATGCATGGGACACCTATCAACGCTTGGGTAGCCCTGAAGGTGAGTTGGCGCTTGCCCATGCGGTCGTGTTCAACGCTTGCGCACCCAAAAGTAATGCGGTTTATGCTGCATTTAAAAAGACGATGCAATTTGTACAACAGTCTGGTACTGAACCTGTTCCAGAATCACTGCGCAACGCGCCTACACAGTTAATGAAAGACCTGGGTCATGGCCAGGGATATCGGTATGCGCACGATGAGCCTGACGGCTTTGCTGCCGGTGCTAACTACTTTCCTGATACGATTGCGCAGCAACGATTTTATGAGCCCGTTGAGCGTGGTTTGGAGATACGTATCAGTGAACGATTGCGGCAATTACGTAGTGCTAATAAGGATGCAGGTATGTAGGTATTGATTCACTGGTTTACATAGATTACGGCATGCGCCGGAATGACAAATCCCGAAACGCCGGACCGCGCCTATGGGGTGCTACGTGCCCTGCGGGGTAAATGACAATAGAGAGTTTAAGTATGAGTGTTGTGTTTTATATCGCCGATTACACTAAGCCAGAAGATGCCGAAAAAGTGGTGAGTCTGCTGGATGCCTATGCGCAAGATCCCATGGGTGGAGGCGAGCCGCTTAGTGATTATGCACGTGAGAGCTTACCACAAGCGATGCTCGAAACACCCGGTGCATTCTCAGTGATTGGTGAGCTGGATGGCAAGCCAGTCGCGCTGGCTAATTGCTTCCATGCCTTATCGACATTTGCGTGCCGTCCCTTGGTTAACATTCATGACTTGGCCGTTGTTGGGGATGTTAGAGGGCGGGGGGTGAGTCAAGGTCTGTTGGCGGCAGTGGAAGAACACGCGCGTAAGTCGCGCTGTTGCAAAGTCACGCTTGAAGTACTTACAGGAAATGTTGCAGCGCTCGCGGCTTACAAGAAGTTTGGGTTTGTGCCGTACAAAATGGATGATGAATTCGGTGAGGCGGTGTTTCTACATAAGAGCATAGGCTAGTCAGTGCTTAATATCTGGGCTGGGTTCTAAGCAATGTGTTCCTGCAGTGCCCAAGTCACATGTTCCTTTACTAGTTCGGATGTGTCGTTGGCTCGAGCATTTAGCGCCTTAAGCACTGCTGGCGTAGTATCAGCGTTACCCAAGGCAACTGCTATATTGCGTAGCCAGCACTCGTAGCCGATACGTCTGATAGCCGAACCTTCCATCCGCTCGTAAAATTGTGCTTCGCTCCATGAAAATAATTCGGTAAGCGGTGTTCTGTCCAGTCGGTGCCGTGGCTCAAAATCAGCTTGTTCGGTAGCGGCGCTGAATTTATTAAACGGGCACACTAACTGGCAATCATCGCAACCGTAAATTCTGTTGCCTATCGCTTTGCGGAATTCCAGCGGTATGCTGGAGCGTAGTTCGATGGTGTGATACGAAATACACCTGCGAGCATCCACTTTGTATGGCGCTACGATTGCGCCAGTAGGGCATGCTTGTATGCATGCAGTGCAGCTGCCGCAATGTCCCTGCTCTAGCGGTTTATCCACGGGTAGAGGCAGATTAATAAATAGCTCCCCCAAAAAAAACCAAGAGCCTGCGGTGTTAGATAGTAGATTGCTATGTTTGCCTATCCATCCCAGACCGGCGTTCTCTGCTAGTGCTTTTTCAAGAACAGGTGCGCTATCGACAAATGCACGGTAATTTAGCTTATCGCTAAGTTCGCCACTATTTTCTGTGATTCGTGTTGCTAGCTTTTGTAGCCGTTGCCGCATTAACTTGTGATAATCACGGCCAAGTGCGTAGCGCGACACATAGCCTAGCTTAGTGTTTTGCAGCACGGTATCTGCATCGGCAGCACCGCTGGGGAAATAATCCATCCGCACTGAAATAACGCGCACCGTGCCGGCTTCAAGTTCTGCGGGGCGGCTTCGCTTGGTACCGTGGCGCTCCATGTAATCCATTTCGCCATGAAAACCAGCCTCTAGCCAATTGAGTAGATGGGTTTCGTGTTTGTCCAGCTGGGTATCGGTGACTGCGCAATGATTAAACCCGAGCTCTTGGGCCCATTGTTTAATTTGCGATGAAAGCGTTGTTAGCGCTGTTATATCGATTGGCTCTAGTTCAGGCATAAGCCCATGATAGGGCGTTGGCAATATTAATGTGGTTTTGAGTCGTCAACCAGTGTTGTAACTCGGTATCCAGCTCCGTATACAATTCGTTGTCGCTAGGGGCTTTCAGGGAAGTGCCCGTTCTTGTAGTAAATAACGGTGCCTGCGTCTGCCGACCAGGATTGCCAAGTTTCAATCGGGTTGCGTATCCAAGATCCGGCAGTGTGTTGCCCGGTTTCATCGCATAGCTTGCCTGCTAGTACAAGCACTTCTTCTCCTCGTGGGTCTAGGCGAGGTATGAAGGATGCAGCGCTTGTCCAACGCACCATCATCGAATTACTAGTGCCGTGCATATGTAGTGGCATGACTTCTGTTCCGTCTTCCGGGCCAGGTAACCATTTGCTTTCATCGCGCGTATTGATGCGTCGAGTTTCGCCGTCGCTAGTAGCAAATTGACCTAGGGACAAGAACAATAAGCCATGGTGAATATCTTGAGTGTCGCTCTGCACTGCGCCGAAATGTAGCTGCTCTGCTGGGTTGATATGTTTGTCGTTAGCCGGGTTTCGGATATAGAGGCCAGAGGGAAATACATTGTTTTTATCGCTTACTTCGCCAGCCTGTACCAAGGCTTCAAAACCTGTGTGAGTATAGAGCGATGAACGTGCACTGGCAGAACTAGCACGAATCTGAGCGGTAAGACGAAAATCGTTTTCCGGAACGTACTCTAAAATACGGATATCCAAACCGTCAAAACCTGTGGCTTGCCAATGTACTGCACTTGGCAACATCACAACTCGCTGAGTGAAATCAGCATTGATTGGAAGTTGCTTATCCGAAAGCCATGGGTGACCCGTTCGGATATTTATTTGGTTTGCTGGCGGCATCTTGCTCATGGCGCTCTGAAAGGTTAATTAGTTAGCGACCGCAGTATACAACCGTTGAAATTTCTCTAAAAGTTCTCTATCATTAAAAGAGAACTTTTGGAGTACGTTATGGCTGTCCTTAATGATCTAACTCACCTAGAAACCCGTGTTTTGGGGGCCATAGAGCGGCATATTGCCCGGCACGGTCAATCCCCGACCATCGCTGAGCTTGCCTCACATCTAAGGCTAAAAAGTAAAGGCACGGTGCATCGCTATGTCCAATCCCTGATCGAAAAGGGTCATTTGCAACGTCATGGCACAGGTTGGCGAGGGCTGCGTCTAGTGAGCGACAAGAGCGACAGAAAAACAGCCAGCGATAGTGGGGCAGCTTCGCCGTCATCGAGTAACGTGGTCGCCATTTCTTCAGTACCGGCGGGCAATATGTCGCCTGGTAAATTCCGTATCCCGTTGCTGGGACGCATTGCAGCGGGCATGCCGATTGAAGCCATTGAAGATCAAAACCATCTCGATTTGGCTGAATTTTTTATTGGCCCAGATCGTTATGCGCTCAGAGTTACCGGCGATTCCATGATAGAAGTCGGTATATTGGACGGCGATACTGTTATTTTAAAAAAATCCAATGCCGTGCGCACGGGTGATATCGTAGTGGCACTTATTGATGGGCAAGAGGCCACGTTGAAGCGCCTCGGCGAATGTGCCGACGGTATGGTTGAACTCATCCCCGAAAACAAAGCTATGACCTCGTTTCGTTATGCCGAAAGTCGCGTTAGCTTTCAAGGCGTACTGGTGGGCCAACTGCGTGGTTACTAGCCAGTGGTAGGTAACTCAGCATTGGTTAAACCAGTAGTAGGTAGGATGCAAGAAACGTCGTGAGAAAAAGGTTAAATTCAAATGCATAAACTCGATGAAGATTCACTACATGCACTAAAGGTAGCATTTTGCTATATGCCAAAAGCGATCGAGGTTAACGAATACGATTTTGCTGGTCGAGTGGAAAAAATTCTTCAAGACATCAACACAGTACGTGAAATATTACTGATAAACGATATAGACCCAGACGAAGTGTACGGTGATCTTAATCCTGACGATTCACCTAATTCGTCATATTAGCTCAGGCACGACTGCGTATATAACGTATGTAATATATCCCGGTAGCTTTAATTTTTCGCTTGGAAGGTCGATGTGTAGTCTCTTATCTATCGATTTTTCGGCTGTCTATGCTAAACGTACGTTATCTACCGCTGTACATTCTTTTTCTTTGTGTGCCGATAGGGTTTATGTGGAGCCTGAGCCAACCGCTCTGGGGTGTGCTGGTGTTGGCAATCGGAATGATAGGTTCGGCTGTTGGACTACTTGACGTTAGACAAAGCAAAAGAGCCGTCCTAAAAAACTATCCTGTAGTGGCGAGATTTCGTTACTTATTTGAAAGTTTCCGACCAGAGATACGTCAGTACCTTCTTGAAAGTGATCATGATGAAGTGCCGTATTCGCGCGAACAGCGCACATTAGTTTACCGGCGCGCAAAAAATATTGAAGGTCTGCGACCATTTGGTACGCTTAAGAACGTTCATCAGATAGGCCATGAATGGATAAATCATTCCATTGCACCGACCAAAGTTGATGATGCTCATTTTCGTGTTCGAATCGGTGGTAGCGCGTGTAGTAAGCCATACGATTGTTCTGTGTTGAATATATCCGGCATGTCTTACGGAGCGTTGTCTCCAAACGCAATTGAAGCGCTAAATCGTGGTGCGAAGCAGGGAAACTTTGCTCATACGACGGGTGAAGGGGCTATTTCCGCCCATCACAAGAAATACGGTGGCGATCTTATCTGGCAGATTGGCAGTGGATACTTTGGTTGTCGCGACTCCGCTGGCCAATTTGATGCACAGAAATTTGAAACGACGGCTGCGTCTGATCAGGTAAAAATGATTGAGTTGAAGTTGTCTCAAGGGGCTAAACCAGGTCATGGCGGCATCCTTCTGGCTGCTAAAGTAACCCAGTCTATTGCAGAGACGCGGGGTGTTCCGATGGATGAGGACTGTGTTAGCCCCGCGCAGCACAGCGCTTTTGGTACGCCAATTGAGCTATTGCAGTTTATAGATCAATTGCGAACCTTATCAAATGGCAAACCAGTCGGCATGAAGCTTTGCGTGGGTCATCCCTGGGAATTCTTCGCAATTGCGAAGGCAATGCAAGAGACAGGAATACGGCCCGATTTCATTACAATTGATGGCTCTGAAGGTGGTACTGGCGCCGCACCAGTAGAGTTTGCTGACCATATGGGCGCTCCTTTAAGAGAGGGACTAATGCTGGTTCACAACAGCTTAGTAGGGCTTAATATGCGCCAAGAGGTGAAGCTTATAGTCTCAGGTAAGCTGATCAGTGCGTTCGATATTGCTCGCGTATTTGCACTGGGTGCAGATGCGTGCAATATGGCACGCGGTTTTATGTTTTCCATTGGCTGCTTACAGGCGCAAGCTTGTCACACTGGGCACTGCCCAACCGGCGTTGCTACACAAGACCCGGGCCGTTACAGAGCTCTGGATGTAGAGCATAAATACAAACGCGTTGCGAGCTTTCATGGCAACACGCTCAAAGCACTTAAAGAGTCTGTAACCGCCAGCGGACTGACTCATCCTAGCCAGTTCACTCCTCATCATCTTATGATACGTGTTACAAGCCGGGAAGTTCGCTCAGCAGCTAGTCAGTACCAATGGCTTAAACCCAAAGAACTATTGACGGACGGTACTACGCATCCAGCGTTCGTCAAGTTTTGGTCGAAATCATGTGCAAGCACGTTCTCATTTATTGACGATGATCAGAATAATAAGGTTGTTCGTTTCCAATCAACTGGATAGCTTGGAGAGTAAGTGTCAGTTAGTTTTATACGATGAATCCTTGTAACCTGTTATATCGGTTTGTTGTTATTAGCATTTGCTGATCGAATAAGCCGCCTGCTTTGGAAATTACAGTTTTTTGTGTTGCGTAGATAATAATCTGTGTATATAGATTAAAAGTTACATTAGTTTTTTTGTATTTGATTTTTTATTGAAAAATATACACGTTAGATTGGACTAAATACTAACGCAAATATATAACGGTTATATATTTTATACGTGTTAAACGTTGCTAAATAAAGTATCGATATTGCATTTTCCTCCACTGACTAACCCCAGTGCGCAAGATAGCCATAGGATACATAATTGATGTTAACTGAATCAGACCGATCTGCGATAATACGATCACTTGAAAAAATACTAGCGGATGAGAAATTTGCTGGTTCGCCACAAATGTCGGCGTTTCTGCGATACGTAGTTACTGAGACGTTACAAGGGAATGCCGATAGGATAAAGGCGTATACAGTTGCAGTTGATGCGCTTGGTAAGAGGGAATCATTTGATCCGCAAAATGATCCTTCGGTGCGTGTATTGGCCAATCGCCTACGATCCTCTCTGGATCAATATTATAAGCGCACCGATAACCACGAGAAAATAATTGAAATTAGGGCTGGGTCCTATATACCGATATTCTCTGAAGCGAGTAGCTTCACTGAAGAGACTACCGATAGTACACCTGCTGGTAGCGACCAAACTAAACGTTCATCTTCGCAGGACTTACGATTCGTAACAGACAAGGTTCAATCGATCCAAGCCGATATCGCGCCTGCTACTGTAAAACCAGAATACGGTGACAGGGTAGCTGATACGGTTGCCACAAGTGGAAATGAAACCGTATCGAAATCGGCTTCGGCGTTTGGTGTGAATGCCATTGGAGCAGCTACATCGCCAGTTACTACACAAAAGCACGTCATCTCTGACTCAGCTGCAGTTGCGGATCAGCTAGGAGATGCTCAAGTAAGAAATCCACCCACAAAAACCGAGAAACAGGCTCAAAAATCGATACTGGACATCAGTGCTATGGCTTCAATGTTCTTTCGCACGGTTCAAGCACATAAATTAGCGTCGGGCTCCTTGTTAGTCCTTGCGTTAGCTACTTTGACATGGGGCTTTAACGATATCCCCAGTGATACTGAAACTGCCTTCCAAAACAATCAAGATGAGTATGCCTTGATGCTGGCTAGTGCAAGTGAAACTAATCCCTTACGACAACGGCCAGCCATACCAACTGTGATAGTGCGAACAGGTAATCGAGAAGACAGAATATCGCAATCGCTGTTAAGTTCGATCAGCCACGTGTTGTCAAAGTTTGATCACCTACAGGTTGTTAAGACAACGCATGATTATGAGTTGAGCAAGAAGTGGCCTGAAGACTACGAAATTGTTGTAGACACGCTTGTTATGAATGATTCAAGCAAAATTACGGTTAACCTTGTTAATGCTGCTTCTGGCCGAATTTCCTATAGTGACGAACTGTATTTGAATGGTGATGTTGCCACGAGTTTAACTAAATCAAGCGTTACAGCGTTAGCGCGTTTTGTGGCTCGAATCGTACAGAAAAACGGACCGATGTTGTCAGATTATAAAAACCATGAAAACTACTCTGAAACTATGGCTTGTATTTTTTCCATTACTTCCAATAGTGTTGAAAATGGTGGTAGTGAAGATTGCCTTAATAGAGTGATTGCCGAAGGTCAAAGTGAATCAATTCAGCATACGCTACGTGCAGAAATCGGCTTAATCAAGTTTGCCGAAAGCGAAGGGTCAAAAAGAAAGGCAGCATTACAAGTTGCTATGAGTGCAGCTCAGAAAAAGCTTGATTTGGCGCCTCACAGCGCTGATGCCCACGCACTAATGATGCGGGTTTTTCAATTAAGCGGAGACTACAACTCAGCATTAGAGCATGGAAATCATGCCATAGGTATAAACGATCTAGACGGGAACAACATACTTGCTTTGTCAGTTTTACTAGACGAAATGAAAAAGCCTGCCGAAGCAGATGTATTGCGCAAGCAAGCAACTGCTTTATCCCCCATATCGTTTGGTGCAACGCTGTAGAAGTCGGTATCGAAAATACGTTATAGCGTAAGCGTGTTGAGTTCGAGATCATTGGATATTTGTCATGACAAATACTGTTAATACAAATGCGTTGCTGCTTCAGCTCCGCGCTATGGCGCAAGATGCCGGGGTGCCGCAAAGCGAAAGTGCAAAGCCTGTAGATGACGTGGATTTCTCTGAAGTGATGAAATCCACTTTAGAACAAGTCAATGAGCGAAGTGCAACAGCATCGAAGCTTATGCAATCTTTCGACGCTGGAAATCCAGATGTTGAACTGGCGGATGTAATGATAGCAATGCAAAAGGCGAGAGTGTCATTTGAAGCGTTGACCCAAGTACGAAACAAGATGGTGTCAGCCTATCAAGACATAATGAACATGCCGCTTTGAGATGTCGTTGTGAACATAATAATTAGAATAAACCCATTATGAGTAATTTAGACAACGTGTCTGGTATGCCAGCAACCCAAGCTGATAAACCGATATTGGCGATGGTCGCACAAGGTTTTGCATCTCCTCAACTCGGCGCTTTGCTTACCCTGGCATCGGCAATGACTCTTGGGATTGGATTAATTGTATGGTCGATAAAGCCAGATTACGTACCCGTTTCGCAAAGTGCAAATCGTCAGGATACCTTGGACATTGTCGAAATTTTGCGTTCCAGCCAAACTGACTACAAAATTGACCCTTCAACTGGTTTGGTGTTGGTGCCTCGTGATGAGTTATCGCAAATACAACTGAATCTTGTGGCTGGCGGAATCACTGAAAATACACAAATTGGACTAGAGCTCCTAAATGACGAGCCTTCTTTGGGTGTCAGTCATTTCACTGAAACGGCAAGATATCAACACGCGCTAGAAATAGAACTAAGTAGAACAATCAGTAGTATGCTTAATGTTGATTCCGCGCGTGTGCATCTAGCGCTTCCAAAGCAATCAGTGTTTGTAAGAGATCGCGAACAAGCTTCGGCTTCGGTAATGGTAAAAGCCAAACAAGGGCGCTCAATCGAGGATGAGCAAGTTAATGCAATTGTTAACTTGGTCGCTTCAAGCATTCCGTATTTAGATGCCGGGCAAGTGACTATTGTTGATCAATGGGGCCGGCTTTTGTCTACGGATTCAGATTCAACAGTTGGTGCTAGGCGCGAGCATTTTCAATATGCTAGAAAACTTGAAAATTTGTATGCCGAGCGAATCGAAACGATTCTGACGCCCATTGTTGGTAAAGGCCGCGTGCGTGCAACGGTTACTGCTGAGTTTGATCTTACAAGCAACGAGCAGACTCAAGAGCTGTTTGATGCGGACCCAGCGCAACTTCGTAGTGAAAAAGTGGATGATCAAAGGTCAACGGGTGCAGGCGCACTCGGTATTCCTGGTGCACTGACTAACCAACCGCCCGCTGCAGGGGTAGTAGATCCGGAGCAGGCAAATGCTGGTGAAGGGGATGGCGCTCCTTTAAATCAATCCAGCAGTGCCATGCGAAATTATGAGTTGGATAAGACGATCACGCACACTCGGCAGGAGTCTGGTCAGGTTCGTAGGCTTTCTGTTGCGGTGATCATTGATGATCAAGAGTTTATCGGTGAGGATGGCGTAGCAACGATGCAGGCCCTAAGCGATGTCGATATTGAAGAATTTGAACGTCTTGCCAAAGAGGCGATTGGATTTGACGAAGCACGCGGTGATAGCGTTGTAGTTTTTAATCGGCCATTTCAAGCTTTGGAAGAAATCGCTCCGATAGAGCCATTACCTATCTGGGAGCAAAGTTGGCTATGGAATATGGTCAAGCAGGTGTTGATTGGTCTTTCCGTGTTATTAATCGTATTGCTGATATTACGTCCGGCGGTAAAAAAACTAAATACTGCATCGGTGGCGGCATTAGAAGATAACGCAGATGGAGAAGACAGCGAAAACCAATCCGATGAGGATGCAGAGTCAGCTGATCCTGCTAAACCCAATATTGGCGCTCTCGAATCGCCTCCAGTAATTTATGGCGACATCTTAAATATGGCTCGAGCTATGGCTGCAGAAGACCCTAAACGCGTTGCCATGTTAGTGAAAGACTGGGTAGGTGACGGTAATGGCTGATGTTGCTGAGGATGTGCCGCAAGAACCACAAGATCCGCAGGAGCCTGCTCTGGATTTGTCTGGCTCTGCGCGTGCTGCCATTTTATTGATGGCATTGGGCGAAGATGAAGCAGCCAGTATTTTGCAATTTATGGAGCCTGCGGAAGTTGAGTCCTTGGGTGAAGCCATGACTGCCATCAGCGGTATTTCGCAAGATGAAATAGGCCACACCCTAGATCATTTTATAGATCGAATAGGCAAGGAGTCTTCCCTCGGGTTTGGTTCTACTGACTACTTCAAATCTACTTTAACAAAAGCTGTAGGCAAAGATAACGCAAGTAGCGTTCTTTCGCGACTTAATAAAAGCTCAGAGAGCTCCGGTCTAAGTTCATTAAAATGGATGGATGCGACTGTAGTGACAAAGCTAATATCTAAAGAACATCCACAGATTATCGCAACGGTACTGAGCCAACTGCCTCGCGAGCAGGCTGGCGACATACTCAATAATCTACCTGCCGAGTTACATTCGGATTTAATTATGAGAATCACGCGCTTGGATACCTTGCATCCATCTGCTCTTAAAGAATTAGATGAAGTGATCAAACAGGTGTTTGAAAATAATTCTGACGTCGAGCTGTCGGGGCTTGGTGGAGTAGAAGCTGCGTCCGAAATCCTTAATGGTGTTTCTAAAGAGGCAGAAGAGAAGATTATTGAGCAGATAGAGGCAATCGATAGTGAACTATGTGAAAAGATTAAAGAAGGCATGTTTATCTTTGAAAATCTGCTTTCGCTTGACGATCGCGGAATGCAAACACTACTCAGAGATACATCAAGTGAGCAGTTGATACTAGCGTTAAAGGGCGCAACGGCAGAAATGCAGGACAAAATATTCAGAAACATGTCATCGCGTGCAGCGGAGTTGCTGAAGGATGATCTGGAGTCTAAAGGCCCGGTTAAGTTGTCAGAAGTGGAAGATTCGCAACGAGAAATCCTGAAGATTGCACATCAATTAGCTGAGGATGGAAAGATAGCGCTCAGCAGTAAAGGAGACGATTTTGTTTAGAGTACTCTCAAATGATGAACTGAATAACGTCAAGAAATGGCAAGCGCCACGATTGTCAGAGTCTGATACACCATCGAACCCACTCGCAGGCCTGTCCAAACAGTTGCCCGTGGAAGAAGAGACGACTACTGATATTACTAATATACGTAAAGTGGTAGCGGACGCTCAGGGAAGCTACCAAGCATCGAATGATGATAGTACGGTTGTTCAAGATCACTCGAATGAGTCTAGTCGTAGCCATGCTAGTTTGACGATGTCAAACCCGTCTGCGGATATGCTCCAACAAACATACGACGAAGGTTATAGTGCGGGTATACAAGCAGGTGAGTCGAAAACGGATGCTGTTACAGCCAAAGCGTTGTTGAATATACTTGCCGATCTAGCACCTCAAAAATACCAAATCGATACTGATATAGAACAAGAGCTTGTATTATTGGCCAAGGCAATCGCAAAAATCTTACTGCAGCGAGAAGTTGAATCGGACGATAGCGTCATTTTGGATTTGGTTAAAAGTGCCTTAGCAAAGGTACCAATGGTAGCTGAACCGCCCATAGTGATATTAAATCCGATAGATCTTGATATCGTACAAAACATGCAGACGAGCCCAGTGCAGGCTAAGTTTAAGCCCGATTCAGATTTAAAGCGGGGTGGGTGCCGAATAGAATCAGGCGCATCAACTCTGGAAGCAGGCATCGATGCCTTGATAGAATCTATTTCAAGTAGTACGGCTGTTGCTCAAAACGATACTGAAGTAGACGAAATCAATTCAGCTAACGCAGAGAAGGTTGACGAATAACCGTGTGTTCAGATCAGTTACATAGTTCGTTGGTTCGCTACAGAGAAGGTTTGCGTCAAAATGAGTTGTCGATTCAAGGGCGATTAAGCAGCTTGGTTGGTGTTGCCTTGCAGGCTGAAGGTTGCGATGCCCCCGTTGGTTCCCGTTGTCATATCTCAACCGACGGTGGTGATGGAATAGAAGCTCAGGTGATAGGTTTCAATCATGGCCGTACGCTATTGATGCCAGCTGGGCCTGTTCATGGCCTTAGTCCAAAAGCTCGCGTTACACTCATCGCAAATAAATTACGGTTTTATGCCGGTAATGGATTATTGGGCAGGGTAATTGATGCCAATGGCAAACCGATAGACAACAAAGGGCCTTTAACAGCTTGTTATGAAACCGAGCTTTCTTCAGATCCAGTTGATCCTTTGAAGCGCGCAGCGGTTAGCGAGCCGTTTGATGTCGGTGTGCGTTCTATCAATGGATTGCTAACACTAGGCAAAGGTCAGCGTGTAGGTTTGTTTGCTGGCAGTGGTGTAGGAAAGAGTGCGTTGCTAGGTATGATGAGCAAATACAGTGAAGCTGATGTTACCGTACTTGCTCTAATCGGAGAGCGAGGCCGTGAAGTAAACGATTTTATTCGTGACACCTTGGGCGTTGAAGGTATGAAGCGATGTGTAGTGGTTGCGGTGCCCGCTGATCAATCGCCCTTGCTTCGTTTGCAGGGTGCGATGCTCGCAACCGCAATTGCAGAAGAATTTTGCAATGCACAAAAGCAGGTTTTATTGTTGGTTGATTCCCTGACTCGTTTCGCGCAAGCTCAACGGCAAATTGGCCTAGCCACAGGCGAGCCTCCCACGAGCAAAGGTTATCCGCCTTCGGTTTTCTCTATGCTTCCTCAATTGGTAGAACGCGCAGGAGGCATTGAAAACGGTGGTGCGATAACGGCAATTTATACGGTGTTGGCTGAAGGTGATGATCAAAATGACCCTGTCGTCGATGCTGCCCGTGCAGTACTGGATGGGCATATTGTGTTATCCAGAACCTTAAGTGATGCTTCCCACTATCCGGCGATAGATATCGGTGCTTCGGTCAGCCGAACCAAGAACTCAGTCACCTCCAAAGTCCAACAACAATTGGCTAGCCAAGCAATGCAATATTCCGCTGTATACCAACAAAATGCCGATATGATTCGTGTCGGCATGTATCAACCAGGGAGCGATGATCAGCTGGATAAGGCAGTGCAGGTATGGCCTAAGTTGCAACAGTATTTGCAGCAAGATTTAGAAGAAAAGGTCAACCTTGAACAGGCTCATGAGCAATTGCTTAAAGCTGTGCAGCTTAGCTCGTCAGCCACCGAGCTGAGCTAACCAGTTACATGTGTGATTAACCTATCAGAGGAGGTCAGTCTGCCGACATATTAAGTATTATTAACGATGTATGTAACCTGGCAAATGTCCCAACTAGAGTCACTACTCTCCATCGCATGTGCGCAATCTGAGCAGCAGCTTGTAGCGCTACAAAAAAAGAGACAGTCCATTGCCTTTCTGAATCAACAGCTGCTTGAGCTAGTTGAATACTCTCGCTCGTATCAGCAGGGCGTCGTCGGTACCGACGATAATCTATCCACTCTTCTGTTGCACCGTCAACA
>CALGND010000112.1 GCA_937958675.1 uncultured Granulosicoccaceae bacterium | reverse complement strand
CCTGGTGCCATATACTTCAGGCCAAATTGCACCAAACAAGGAGTTTGAAATTCCGTTGGAAATACCGTGCAACACCATATAGAGAATGATCGCTAACGGTGCGTTCATCCAACCCAGCAAAAAGTTACCAATGCCAAGCGGAATTAAAAAGCTTGGTAGTAGCGCTCTTGCACTAAAGCGATCAACCATTGCCCCTGAAATCAATGAGAATACGATAGTGGTTATAGCGGCAACCGCAATCGAACCAGCGATCAACTCTCGCGACCAACCCTTTATTTCGCTAATATGTGTTTGATGAAAAAAAACAGAGGTTCCGATAAACGCTGGCGCCAATATTCCTGTAAGCATGATCCAAAACAATGGATCTTTTAATACTTCGTTGTGTGTCCATTGTCTAACGTTCTCTACAGTTTCTGATTCAGGTATCTGCCCTCTCGGTATTCGCTCCTTTTTCATCAATAGGTAAGTTGCAGGCAGCGCCACAAAGATCATTAAAGCTGCTGCTAGCACCCAAGACGCGCGCCACCCGATTAATGCGAGCAAGCTAACCATCGTTACGGGCAATATACCTGAGCCAATCTGAAAACCCATCGACGTAATGGACACTGCTCGCCCCCGCTCCGCAGAGTACCAGCGTCCCATTGCAACCATCGCGATATGAGACATCATGCCCTGTCCAAACAAGCGCAGAGCAAATATCACCAGCACTAACATCCATACCGATGAGACCATCGACATAGCAAGACACGCCAAACTCAGGGCAATGCACACCCAGAACGCAACATGACTAACCGAGTAATGATCCACGACCCGACCAAGCCACACTAAGGTCACTGCACTGGCAAGTGTGCCCACCATATAGATGGTGCCAAAATCACCATGACTTAGCGAAAAGGATTCTCTGATCTCGCTGCCAAATAGCGCAATAAAATAGGTTTGTCCAAAGCTTGAGAAAATGGTCAGCACCAAGCCACCGAGCAACCATCGGGCGTTGGTCTGTATAAAAGTCAGAGTGTTTATCACAGTTGGTTGGAGCAGTTATAAAAATATGCAAGGCTAGTAATGGCCAGTTAGCCGTTTGGTTAACACAAGAGCCTGATTATGTTGATGTTACACGAACCGTGTCGCCAATATTGTACATATCATGCCGCAACTGTAAGCCCCCACCTCCCCCGATCTATACAGCTTTAAATTGACTCCCAGGATGTTCAATCGTGAGCCAGTATTCGGATGAGCAATTAGAAGAGTACACACAGAGCATTTATCATCAATGGAAAAATCTAGAGTCGTTAGAGGGAACCTCGCACGCCGAGTAACCCACAATCCAGCCGGTGCGTTGTGTATAAAATGCGCAACTCCAATCGCAAATCAGTAGCTTATGTACAATAGTTTATTCGCTATCCAGTTATAGCGCCTAACTTGAATATTCCTATTTTTCTATATGCCTCAAACGCGACAAAATACTGCATATATAGGTGTTAGAGAACCTTGGCGATTTTTGCTTTATTGATTAATAGTTTTCTAATAATTAACAATGCTGTAGTGGCCTGAAATATAAACTACTCCAAACTACAGCCTATATTTCACGAGAACAATAATGAAACTCGCCTTCTTAACTATTCTATTTTTCATTGCGGGATCTGCAAGTGCACAGAATTATTGGATCCCCGCCGAGAGATTTAGCCAACACACCGACAGAGCGCTAGAAGGCGCGCTTGCGGTTGATGAAGGCATCGGCAAGCAGGTGAACCTGCTCGTAGATGGGCAACAAGTACGAATCAAAATCGGATTGGACAGTTCACTCATGCGATATCTTGAAGAGTACTCAGTCTTCGAGGTGTGCGCTTTATTAGCAAACTACGACAATGGCGTGACGAATACCATCCGCAGTAAGCACCCGAACCCCACCGGCAACCGAACACATTCTTTGCGTGCAAATGGTTTCAGAACCTTATGCACGGAGCAGACCTCAATAAACGCAGGCAATTTGCAACTTGCCGGGGTCAAAGTTCTATCACCTAGCCAAAGTGTGGTAAAAGTTCGCGGTATTTCGTTTCGTGGTATTTCTGGTCGCGATGAAGAGCCTGTAATATCCACTGGCGATTCTTCGCGCTTAGGTGATTATGAATACTCACGCACATTAGGCTATTTATGGGGCGACGGCCGCGTTTCATCAGACGGCGGATTTTTATACTTCCTAAAGAGAAATACCAGCATCTCAAACCATTTTGGTTCAGTAGCTGAGTCTTATTTCGGTAACGCGCTTACCGAAAATTCGCAAGGGACTCGTTACCGACTAACGCTTGATGGAATCGGATCCGAAGCGTTTTTAGCAGAAGGCATTCGTCTTTCTAATATTCCAGACAAACGTGCCTTTTTAACCAGCGTGATCGAAACCGAAGGTGCGGTGATCGTGGGGCGCGTGACCGACGATCCCAGCTATGATCGTTGTTTATATATCAAAACACTTGTCGACGGTTTAAATCCACGATGTGCCGCTAACACCTGTACTGACAACAACTGCAGCACCCCTAACTGTGCGTTTATAGCCCGAGGCAATAAGCGCGGCACACCCTACCGTCCAGGCGTCACTTCCCATTGCGGTGTGTACTTAAGCGGGAGCGCCAGCGACTGGAGATCCCTATTTGGCAACGATAATTATCATTTTGTGAAAACAGATCGCACCCCTGGTGGTGAGCCGACAAAATACTTGCCAAGTTCACGCCCAAGTTATACGCAATAATAGCTTTCTGGAAATGTCATGCTGTTCTGGCTGTCGCCCCTGTGCTGCGGAACGCACAGGAGCGACATCCCGTGGTGAAACAAAAACAGTCAACACAGCAATGCACAGGTATTCTTTACTCTACTCACCGATATATTTGGTTTTTTCAATCTGTTTTTTTCCAACTTCATTTTCAACCAGCACGGGTTTGATTTGTGCAACCAGCAAGCCCATTTTCACTTCCAAGCGAACATAGCGTTCAGAACCTGGCTCTAACGTAAACGACAAGCTACGCTTAGCTTCAGTTGAAGTAGCAATTTTATAGTCACCCGCTGGCCTATCTACAAAGAAGAATCCTTGAGATACTGCTTGGCCAACTTCTTCATCATTTAACCAAACACGAGGTTTGACGGCGGCACCAAACGCCGAAGGCCGATATACGTAAATCCTGCCAATATCATTGCTTAACGCTGGTATGTTGGCTTCGTAATCCTTAAATGTAGGCCCTGCAGCGCAGGCTGACAGTAGTAATACAGATACAAGTGTAAGAATTTTAATTAACGTGGTTTTCATGGCACTACTCCGTTGCGACTAATTCGATAAAAACTGCTTGGGATTCTACGAACGTTTTTTCTACCGGCAGGTAATAGCCCACAACCTTAGATCCATTAAGGACAATGTACCCCTCGTGTACATTAAAGCTATTAACGATGACGTTTTGATCTTTAGAACGATACACAGTACCTTGCTCTATGCTGCCTACCTCCAGCCAGGTAGTATCAGCTTTTAACGTGGATGGCCTGGCATTGGGAGCTTGAACAATGACACTTTGTTTTAGAATGTATTGGCCGGAATTGGCCGATGGTGATAGCTGCGCTTCCAACCTAACTTGATTAGCCGAGCAGGCCACTAAGCTGCTTATTACAAAAGCTACAAGCAATAACCCTCGTATGGTGTTCAACCGCACTCTCCTTAAGGCGTTTGATCAGTACGATAGTACTTTTTAAACAAAAGCGCAAAGTTATATTGGCAAATCCCGCTTTATGTCCTAGCCGCTTCGAAGGCTGTCCAAGCTGCCTCAAAGGCATCAAAATCAAAGCCTTTTTGTTTTGCAGGATCAAGGACCAGTTTCTCGGTTTCAAGAAGACGCCTAATGGCAAGCTCTAGTTCTGACAATACATCGCTTGGAATCACTAGCGCCCCGTGTCGATCCGCATGCACCCAATCACCATCCTCGATCACAAGTCCAAAGACAGTGACTGGAGTACCAATTTCTTTTACATGAACAAATCCATGGCTAGGGCCAACGGAGCCTGACACAACAGAGAAGCCTTCGGGTAAGTCGCCCAAGTCTCGCATCACGCCGTTGGTGAGTGCACCAGACAAACCGAACCCTTTGTGGACAGTAGTATTTATCTCTCCCCAATAAGCGCCAATGCAGTGTGGATAGTCTACGTCCTCAACCACTGCAATGCCCGGGCGCGGTCCTTCCGACATATGGCGGTAGTAATCCATGCGGCGTGCTTTAATCACCTCAGGCTGTTCGTCCGGTGGGGCCACAGCGGCAATTTTTGCAGTTCGGGCACGGCCAACCATCGCAGGTGAACTAGGATGCGACGCCTGCATAGTACCGCGCGTAAAAGCATCAAACCCACGTTTACCTTGCGCCACTTCGATTGCGTTGCAAACGGTTGGCGTATCGACCTGTTCGAGCAGGGTTAGCAGCGTATCGTTCATCATTCACTCTCCAGCCAACGTGACAAGGCCGCGTTGGTTAATTCGGGTTGCTCAAGCGTGGGCAAATGCGCAGCGCCTTCGATAATTTCTAAGTGCGATCCTCGCATTAGTTTAGCCATTAGTTCGTGGCGAGCTACAGGACAAAGCTTATCCTCACGCCCACAAAGAATAAGCGCTGGCAAATTTGCGCTTTGCAACGTTGCGCTCTGATCAACTCGGTTCATTAATGCACGCGATTGATTGAGAAACACAGCCGGCCCTAAGTCTAACGCCATCTCCAGACATAGATTGAGAATATCGATTCGCTGTGGACTATCGCTTAAATAGTTTGGCTTCATCTCGTCGCGGATTACAGTTACCAGGCCGCCATCGCTAACAACTTTCATTTGAGGATATCGGCGCGCTTTAATTTCAGCTGTCTCCGCTAACGGATTTGTGTCCAACAGTGCAATTCGCTCGATGCGATCTGGCGCTAAACGCAGAATCTCCATCGCCACTATTCCACCCATTGACAAGCCAGCTAGTGCAAAACGTTGTGGTGCTTCAGCGAGAATATCTTGCGCCAGTTCGTTGATGGTAGAGCGTGCATAAATCGGCGCGCAGATCACCTGCCTACTCTTAGAATACGCAGCAACTTGCGGCAAAAATAGTCGCTCATCACACATCATGCCGGGAATCAAAACCAGCGGTGTCATTTGACCAATGCAGCACCTTCTGATAACGCTGTAAGTTTAGCGTAAGCAATATCAGGATCCACCGCGCCGAAACCTGCGAATGTACCAAAACCACAGTCTGACCCAGCAATCACTCGCTCTGTTCCTACGATATCGGTGAAGCGTTCGATGCGCTGGGCAACCAGCTCTGGGTGTTCGACAAAATTTGTAGTGGTGTCCACGACACCTGGCACTAGTACCTTGTCGCTTGGGATATCACTCTTGCGATCTCGGAAAGTCGTCCATTCGTGTCCGTGTCGCGGGTTCGAAGTTTCGAAAAGAAGATAACGCGTATCCGTTGCCATCAGCGTGTCAAACATCTTTGCCATCGGAATATCGCAACAATGTGGACCTTCGTAATTGCCCCAGCAAATATGAATACGGACCTGATCAGTAGGCACATCAGATAGCGCATGGTTTAATGCTTCGACATGCATGTTTGCCACCTTGATAAATTCTTCATCCGACAGGTCGTTAAACAACATATGTCTCGATAACGCAAGGTCGGGGCAATCCAATTGCAAGACTAGCCCCGACGCCACAATAGTTTCATACTCCGCTTTCATTGCATCAGCTAGTGCCGCTAAATACGCTTCGCGCGTTTTATAAAAATCGTTCTGCAAAAAAAGAGAAATAACGCCAGGGCTTGCAGCGTTCATAAATCCGCCTTTCGCACCGTGTTCAGCCATAGCAGCTTTAAGGTTTACAATGTCTTTTTCTAGTTCGCCTTGCCCTTTGGAACGCACTTCACCCACGCACATCGGGCGCGCATATTGCGGTGTTCCACCATCATTAGCCAAGCGTTTTAAAAAACCTGGGAACATCTTCAGATCTGCTGGCGCATTACGCGGGCTATCACCATCAAAACCCGTGTAGCGGTCTTTAACGTAAGTGGCGTAAGAGATCTTTGATGTCTCACCGTCCGAGACAATATCAATGCCGGACTCTACTTGCTTACGCACTGTCTCTGACACGCCTGAGCTCATGCATGAATCAAAATCAGTTTGGTCGAAAGGAGTGTTGTTCTCGCGGGCAAAGATAAAATCGACCACCTCTTGGCTGCGCGGCAAAGAGCCCACATGCGTTGTTTTTACATTGGTCATTTGTGAGTCCTTGTTTCTTGATTAGATAATTGAGCTGGTTAGACCAGCTGGGTCATCGGTTGCACGGATTCGAAACAGACTCGCTTCGCCTGTCATCGATGGGCTGAGCGAATGTGATTCATCCGATGGAATAAGACACGTGTCGCCCGGATTTAGTACACGTTCGTCTCCAAACATATTCAACTTCCAATATCCACGCATTGGCATCAATACCGTGTGCTGATCATGGCTGTGCAGATCGGCTGTCACCGAATGACGAGAAAGAAAATCCACCTCAAAACCTGGTCGGTCTCTAAGGATTGCATCAGCGCCAATGATCTTGGCCGCTTTGGTATCTGAAAGCGCCATCATGTCCCAGTAGCGAGCCACATAATTGGGCACAACGTCAGCACTAGTTAATTCTTTACGTTTAGCCAGCTCTTCATCCGAGAGTATCGGCATGGGCTTGACGTTATTTGGCAGTGTTTGACCTTTGTTGCGATCATAGAGCACACCGTTATCGCCAAGCACTAGTCCGTGTTCGGCAGCGTCTTCAATCACCTGCGGTGCCCAATGCACACCACCACCTGCATCATCGCCGCCCAATACCGCCATGATCATCCCATAATCGATACCGATATTTTCAAACCCGCGGAACATGCCTGTAGGGATGTTGATGATATCCCCTTCTTCAAGTGTCACTTCACCAGCATTGCCCCAGCGGCCCCAAAAAAAACGCCAACGCCCCTTTAAAATAAAAAACACTTCTGCCGTGTTGTGATCATGCAAAGAGTTACGGCAACGCGGTGGCTGACCTGCTGCACCAATATTGAATCCGATTTTGCTAGCGATATGCACATGTTGATCGGGGCTTTCAGACACGCCACCGCCAATAATGGTGAAGTTTTCCTTTTGATTTGAGCCCGGTGTATGCGCATCAATAAACGCAGACGTGCACGGCTTTAAGTCGCCATAGCGTACGATGTGATCTTCGATATTGCTCATCTAAACATTGCCCGTCTGCATCAGAATTTGTTTCCAGATAGAGACATGATCAAACAGTGTCCATTCACGACGTAAACCGTAAGGCCCAAACTCTGCGTGAGTAAAGCCCATCACATACACATCCGTCCCTGTCGGCTGGCCGAACATGCCCCAACCGTCGTGCTTGCCATGGAGTGCCCAACGGATCGCTGCGCGCGGTGGCATCATCGGATCATCGCGCCCGATTTGGTGCTCAATACTGAATTTTGCGTTAGGGAAAGATGCTCGTAACCCCATCCACAGTCTTTCAGTATCCGCCCACGAATGCACTGTAGTCGAGGCCGGATGTTCTGTCTGAACAGCTCGATCATACTCAACGCGAATCACGGCAATATCTTTATTCATTATTCTTGTGAGGATGTCCGCCATCCGAGCACCCCATTCGTTGTCGTTACCGCGACCTTTGTAAGGACCTACAACATCTTCGGCAGGGTTGAATGGTTTTACACATTCCTCCGGACCTCCTTCTCTTTTAATCAAGCTGCGCGCAAACTTTTTCGGCTTCATGCCGAGTTGAAGAACGATGGACGTGTTGTCGCGGATCAACCATTCATCATTTATTTGATCATTGAGTGCAGCACAATCAGCAATGGCTCGTGCTACAAATCGTTTACCGGTTGCAGGCCCAAAATAACCATCACCAGTATGTGTTCCCATGGTCAACAAACGGTGAGACGACAAAAAACCATCCTCTTCGTTACCAGACCAAATAACATCTTCGCCAACCAACTCTCGATCTGGAAACTCTGCCAAAGTTGCCAGTGTCCCGTTGATAGTGCGCTGATTACCAAGCGATACGCCCTCAGGAAAACGCACCGGAATATCGTCAGCGTAATAGTGATTGAGTGTCGCAATACCGCGATCTTCCCAAATCTCTCTTGTGATTTTCAAGATATAGTCGGGGAAATCTGTGAATTTATTGCTAAATCCCTTCATGTGTTCCATCCTTCTGGAATGTGGGCGGATCCGCGCACGATCAACGGCCCATCAATAGTGATGCGGCGCGGTTCGCTCTGTTGGTTTTCGATTTGGTCGAGCAGAATGTCGACCGTGTTTGTCACCATGCGATTAGCTGGTTGGCGAACGGTTGTTAAGTTATAAGCGGGCCAGCCAGCTGCGGGCACATCATCAAAGCCCACAACTGATACATCGTCAGGCACCTTGTAGTTCAATTCAAATCTTAGCGTATCTATAACAGCAATAGCCATATGATCATTGGCCACGAAGACAGCTTCTGGCGGATCTTCGGCAAACATTTTACGGGTAGCCTCAACCGCCTTGGCCATAACAAATTCGCCCTTTGCGCGCGAATGCAAGTTAACGTCTTCTTCTTTTAATGCTGCAACAAAACCCGCTTCACGATCGCGTTGGGTCGAGGCACCTTCCCAACCAGCGATATACCCGATCTTGCGATGCCCGGCGGCTAATAGAAAATCAGCCACTTTACGCCCACCTGCATAGTTGTCAGAAGTGACAGCGGACATATTTGGGTCGTCTTGACTACGATTGAACAGAACCATTGGTACACCCGCTGCGCGGCAACGTTCAGACAGCTCTGATGACATAGCTACTGATGCTACGATGATTCCATCAACCTGATAATCAAGAATTTCCTCAACGACAGAATCGATATTACCGGTCGTTTGCTTAGCCATGAAAATAAGTACGTGATAGCCACGTTGCTGCAAAGCATTAGAAAGCCTTTCAAGCGCTTCTGGATAAAATTGGTTTTCAAGATAAGCAACGATAAGCCCGATGATCCTACTCTTGCCAGACACCATTGCACGCGCCAATACATTGGGTCGATAACCCAGTTCCGCTGCGGCCTTGCGAACCTTATCAACTGTCTTTTTTGAACTTGAAGCACCCGGGGTGTATACACGACTAACGGCAGACTGGCTCACTCCAGCACGCTCAGCAACTTGTTGAGAGGTGATTTTGAGCGTGCTCATTCTGCCGTCCAACCTCCGTCAATCAACAAGGCCGTGCCCGTAACCAACGCCGCTGCGTCCGAGGCTAGATAGACAACTGCGCCCATAATATCCTCGACCTCGCCGACACGACCAAGCTTAATTTTATCTTCAATCCAAGCGCGTTTATCAGCCTGTTCGAAGGTGGCGCGCGTCATATCAGTGCGGATGAATGTTGGGCAAATAGTATTCACTCGAATGCCCGTTTTTCCCCACTCGATTGCCATCGATTTAGTAAAGCCTTCTACCGCGTGTTTGGTCGCACAATAGACTGCGCGATCTAGCCCCCCTACATGCGCCATCTGAGAAGAGATATTGATCAGGCTGCCTGGTTTTCCTGCCGCCATCAACTCTTTGCCAACCGCTTGCGTTAAAAAATACGCACCCTTGATGTTCAGATTACTAACAAAATCGAAATCCTCTTCCGCGGTCTCAGTAGCAGGACTGTGTCGAGCCATTCCGGCTGAATTAACCAGGATGTCGAAGAGACCATCATTATTAACAGCCGCAGCGATAGTTTCTTGCATACTCTTCACATCGGATACATCAACGGGAAGTGCGTGCGCGTCCATACCTGCAGCTTGCATTTCAAGCACCGCTTCTTCCAATACATCTGCGCGCCGCGCCGCCAATGTCACTGTCGCGCCGGCTTCACCAAGTGCTGCAGCGCAGGCCAAACCAATACCCGAACTGGCGCCAGCCACCAATGCGCGCTTCCCATCCAGCCTAAACGATGGAGTTTTAGGCAGAATCATGAGCTGGATCCTACCGGGTATGCAACGGACCCCAAAACGCGCGCCTTATTAAACTCGCGCAACCGCGCAAACACATCTACACCGAGTTGCGCATAAACATCCAGCAAATCAACCAGAACCCAGTTTTCGCGGATAAGCCCCCCTTCAATGCGCCAGAAATCCAAACTCTTCATCGTAATCGCTTGCGACGCCGCTGCAATGCCGAGCCAGCCATCGCCAGACATCGTCATTTCCATATTTGGCCAACCGGTCACCGCTACATAAGATCCGTCAGCGAAGAAATGCGACTTCTGTGCGCCTGTGGTGCCGCCTTTGCGATCGGGTAATGCGTTTAAAAAAGGAATCTGATGCCAATGGCGAAAGCCTGCCAAGCCACGAGCGGTGCCAATGCCTGCCGGCCCATACCAATTCATACGCGGATGCCAGAAACGTTTAGCTTGCATGATCTCGGGGCCTCCTTCTGTCGGGTGGCGCGACAAATGAGTAAGCATATCAATCACTAGATCAGTACTGGCTTGACTGGCTTGCGCATCTTGGTCCGACAAACCATCTTGAGTCATCGGAGCAGGCACAAACATTTCGCGCCCTAAACTTGGCGACATCGGCCAGGCACCAGCCTGCATCATCAATTCTGGTATATCCCAAATAGCTTGTATTTCTACTATTTGATTGTTATTAAAACGGTAGAATTCGTGATAGCGCATATGAGCAATATGACCCGTGGGGGGTATGTCTAAAAAGGGCGACGTAAATGTTCCGAGGTAATGCCCCATGCAACCAACCCACTCAACTCCATCGCCGTCTTGCCCGGCAACAACGATCAGATCACGACGTTCAAGATCTGGAATCGCTTCGAACAGCGGTGCATAAGCACAATCATAAAACTCTGCACCTGACGTCTCGCCTAAAGGATGTGATAGCCGGACCGTTGCAGTGTTTGACAGCAAATCGCCCAGCATTGCCCGAACCCCAGCTGACGAAAAATCCGCCATGGCATCACGCAACGGCGTCAACAATGATTTAAGCTGCACACCAGACTTCATTACTCGGCGGCCCCACCGTAAGGCACGTTCTTCCGGCCGTAACGACGCACACGTAAGTTACATTGTTCAGCGTGGCCGACAAAGCCTTCAAGCAAACACAGCCGAGAACCATAAGCACCGATCTTTGCTGCAGCTTCATCAGTTGTGATTTTTTGGTAGCTATGGGTTTTTAAATATTTGCCCACCCAAAGCCCGCCAGTATAACGCCCTGCTTTTTTTGTCGGCAACGTATGATTAGTTCCGATGACTTTATCGCCGTTGGAAACATTAGTACGAGGGCCGAGAAACAACGCGCCATAACATGTCATGTTCTCAAGAAACCAATCGTCACGATCTGTCATGACTTGGACATGCTCAGAAGCAATATCGTCTGCAACTTCCAACATCTCATCGTAGGTATCACAAACAATCACCTCGCCATAATCCTCCCAACTCACACCTGCAGTACCAGCGGTCGGTAAAATATCGAGAATTCGACTTATTTCAGACAAGGTGTCTTGCGCTAATTGCTTTGAGTTAGTTACCAAAACGGCAGGCGAGTTATATCCGTGTTCGGCTTGCCCAAGTAGATCTGTTGCACACATTTCGGCGTCGACCGTTTCGTCAGCGATCACCATCGTTTCAGTTGGGCCCGCAAAGAGATCAATTCCAACTCGACCAAAGAGTTGCCGTTTAGCCTCAGCTACAAACGCATTACCCGGACCAACTAACAGATGCACCGGTGCAATAGATTCGGTTCCGATAGCCATAGCACCGACGGCTTGTATCCCGCCCAAAACATAAATCTCAGTTGCGCCGCCTAAATGCATTGCTGCGATTACAGCGGGATTGGGCTCGCCGTTAAATGGAGGTGTACAAGCGATGATGCGCGGCACACCTGCGACCTTGGCCGTTGCAACCGACATATGAGCGCTGGCAACCATTGGAAATTTGCCACCCGGTACATAACAACCGGTCGATTGCACTGGGATATGTTTATGACCGAGTATGACACCCGGCATAGTCTCAAGCTCAATGTCCAACATGCTGTCACGTTGCGCTTGGGCAAAGTTAACAACTTGCGCTTGAGCAAACTTGATGTCTTCAAGGTCACGTGGGCTAACCTTGGCGATTAGTTCATCAATCTCAACTTGCGTTAGGCGATAGCTATCGCGATCATAGCCATCAAATTTATTGGCAAGTTCGCGCACTGCGGCATCTCCGCGGTTCTCAATATCTTTTAACGTGGCGGCCACCACAGAAGCTGTTTGCGCATCGTCTTCAGCTCGCTCTGTGTCTGGTTTACCTTGTTTTAGGTATGTTATTGCCATTGTCTTGTTCTCATTTAGTCTGGTCTTGGTGCAACCCGTTCACCGCTATCAAAAGCCTCCCAGCCTTCACCACCGAACACATCCACGCCCAACTGCGCCGCAATACCAGCAAAATCGACATTCACCCAATTGTCAATAATTTTGCCATCAACGACTTTCCAAAAATCCATATAACGAATCTCAATGCGTTTACCCGTAGGCTCGATTCCAAGGAAGGTGCCAGAATGTGTTGCTTCCTGTCGACCAAATGCAGCCGCCCACTCACCCATATAAAGCCGCGCCTCATCGATACAAACTTTGTCTGAAAAAGCTGCTTGAAACGGGCGTTGCCAGTTATCTTGGAATTCACGTAAACCAGTTTTTGTACCGCAACCCTGATTACCCATCCAACGGAAACTCTCGCTAAAGAACTCCCCAATATCTCCAATGCGATGATCATTCAGACCATCCACCATGCCCTCAATCACCGTACGGGTTTCATCGGTTTTCGACATATCCGTGTCACGAGACAATACCGCTTGTTCTGGACGCGAACCTTTCATAAAGCATCCTCGTTTTTAAATTTTTTCGTGTTAAGGCAAGTCATTTCCATTAACCCTTAACCGCGCCAGCAGTCAAACCACTTACGATTTGGCGTTGAAAGAAGAGAATCATCAAGAATAAAGGGGCGGTCACCGACACGACAGAGGACACAGCAAACATCACATTGCCTTTAGTCTGCGTGGTGCCAAGAAAGCTTGCGACTTTCGGGATCATTGTTTGGTTTTCGCTGGACAGCAACATCGTCGTTACAGCAAAGTCGTTGTAGGCAAGCAGAAACGAAAATAGTCCAGTAGTGATAACGCCGGGCCACATCACTGGAATGATCACATGACGGAATGCCTGAAACCGAGTGCAACCATCAACCATTGCGCTTTCATCTAGCTCGGCAGGAATATTCTTAAAGAAAGAATGCAGCATCCACAGCGTGAAAGGTTGATTGATAGCAACGAGAACAACGATGGTTGTGGCCGTGTGCCCCCAAAGATTCCACTGAAAGAACACCGGCAAGTAGCCTGAAACAAGTGTTATCGGTGGCATCGCCCGAAAAATCAACGCAGCCAACAAAAACCAAAAGGCATAACGATAGGTCGAACGCGCCAATGCATAGCCACCCAAGGTGCCAAGGGTTAACGAAATCGTCACCACAAAAAAACACACCACTACGGAGTTCCAAGCCGCTCGCCAAAACTCCTCTTGGACCCAAGCTCCGTAATAACCGTCACCAGTAAAACGCCCACCAGTTTCAACTTGGGTTAGTTTTCCGCTTAGCGCATTAAGCCAATCCGCTTTAGAAAAGAAATCACCCTCAACCTTAAACGATCCCCACAATGTCCAAAGAAACGGAATGGCTGCCAACGCCATCCAAATCGCAAGAATAGCGATGACTAAAGCGGTCACTGTTGCGGGCTGTCGTTGTGCTTTGCTAGGCATTCTTACCTTCCATCGAATTACTTCCGATCGAACTCGCGCCACGTGCGCACGAGAACTGGCATCAAAAGAATTGCCACACCAAGAATGGTCAGCACCGAAGTGGCAGCGGCCGAAGAAAGCTGCCGAGTCTCGCCACCTAAATCATTGAAAATTGCCCAGCTTAATGATGTCGCATGCGCGCTGGCTGCAAAGCTAACGATAGGCTCAAATACTCTAAAGTTATCCATAAGCTGCATCAGTGCAATAAACGTTGTGAGGGGTAATAGATGCGGGATTACAACGTGCCGAATCTGCAGCCAACGGCTAGCCCCGTCTACGCGCGCAGCTTCCAAAGTATCTTGACTGACGGTTTGAAGACCTGCGTAATAGACAATGAATGCAAAGGGAGCCGAATGCCAGACGCCATAGACCATCAACATTATCCACATAAGTGGCGTCGACGCCTTAACCGAAAGCTCTGGGTTACCTGCTAAATGTTGCAATGCAATGCCAATAACCCCACGTGCATCTACCATCCAGAATAGAATTAATGCCCCGACAAGCGGCGTAATCATCATCGGTAAAAGCGAGAAAAAAATCAGCGGTCCACGGATTTTTCGTGTGGCGCTGTTGACTGCAACGGCGATGATAAAACCCAGAATGATGACCAGTGGCGTTACGACAAACGTGAACGCTAACGTAAAACTTATCGCTTTGTAGAATGGCAGATTCAGCATCTGTGAACCAAACTCACGCCAGCCCTTACTACCGTCCCACGTGGATTTAACTTCGTCTACGGCCAAGTGATTGCGATCAAGGTAGGTTCGAACGCCAGCGAACTGGCCCAAAGGCTTAGCTTCTCGCAGTGCAGCGGTAGCCTCTTGATCAATGGTTGTTGATTGCTTGCAACCAAATAGATCACAGGTTTCTACTGTGCGAATGACTTGCTCATGGTCAACGTGCAATGACTGAATAATTACCGAGATGATTGGTAAAAAGATAAACAGTAGCATTGCTAATGCTGAGGGAAGAACAAACCAAAAGAACGACTTATGTTTCATGATAGTGGTGGCCCCGGCATGGAATGATCCGGGGCGACGAAAGCCACCCCGGACCGTTTGGGCTACTTAACTTATAGGAAGCCTTTTTCTTTCGCCGCCGCAGTGTATGCAGCCTCAGTATCAGAAAGCGCCTGCTCTGCCGACTCTTTGCCTTGCAGGAAGTCCGCAAGGTTATCGCCTAGTGCTGTGTGTAGTAGCCCCATATAAGGCAACATTGGATAAGACTGCGTTTTAGCAGCAATTGCTGCAAATACCCCTTCGTTTACGGGTGCTGGCGTGTAACCGTCGATCATCCATACGGCTTGACCCATGGTTTCATCATTTAAAATGGCTGGGCTGGTGCCATTCTTCATAGCCAAGAAAGTTGCCACTGCATCTTCGTCCGAGATGTTCTTAGCAACTGTCCAGCCATCCCACCAAAGGGTCGAAGCCGGAGTTGATCCACCGCCAACAGTCAGAGGGCCACCAACAGTGATATTGGTATAGACCTGCTCTTCTGCCCCTTCGTCATCCATTAAAACACCCATGCGAGAGCCCCACATGTTCATCAGCATCACATTCCCTGCTTCCATTTCAGCGCTGGTGGCATTTGAATCGTGGGTTAGGTAATCAGGGTTCATGTAAGTGGTTAGCTCTTTCATCACATTTAGTGCAGCGACACCTTGTTCGTTATTGATTGCAACTTCGGCAGAGCCTGGTGCGAAAAACTCACCGCCATGGCCGTAGTACATGTTGACGAATTCCTCGGCAAGATTCCAACCCGCCTTGTAAGCACCACCAATGGGATTTTCACTGATGCCTGCAGCACGGATCTTCTCTGCAGCGGCAATCATTTCTTCATAAGTCGCTGGAACATCTACGCCAATTTCTTCGAGGACATCCTTGCGATAAGCAAGTGTCTGCGCGTTCGCCATAAAGGCAACTGCCATTACTTTTCCGTCAATAGTGATTAACTGATTTTTTGGAATGTCCTGGCCGTGTTCAGCGATAAGATCATCCAGCGGACGGACAACATCTTCGTTCATCAACGCAACTAGCGACGAGTTGGCGATAATTGCGCTGGAATATTCTGCTGGATTTCCTTGCATACCCGCTACGTTGATCTTCTGATGATCAGCCGTTAGGTTGGATTTAACTTCGCCACCGGTACATTGAGCTGCACCACCTGCCACTGTGTGAATCGCTGGAAATTCGTTACCGACAATACTAACGTCGCCAGTAATCTCGCATGCTGCAATTGTAGTACCTGACATCAAGGCGAAACCGCCGGCCAGTGCTATCTGTTTCAGAAACATTTCGTCTCTCCCTGTTGTGTTGAATGCAGTATTAACACTGCATCCGATCGTCCCGCATAGCGGGTGTCTACGAGGGCATCACCCCTCAATACGCGCACCTGTATCTGCATCAAACAGATGGCAGTGATCTTTGTGTACCTGAATGAAAACTTCATCGTGAATATTAGCGCGGTACGATTTGTCAGCTTTAACACTGACCAATGCACCACCAATAAGTACCGACACCATGGTGGCATCGCCTAGCAGTTCCATTGCATAGATGGGTGCATTTATTTCACCGCGACTGGCGACCACATTCGCATCCTCAGCACGAAACCCAAGCGTAACTTTACCGTTTGGCGCTTCGAGGCCAGAAATTTCGGTGTGTTTAGTGCGAAAAACGCCATCATCTAGCACGCCATCAATAAGGTTCATTGCAGGGCTGCCAATAAAACTAGCGACAAAAGCGTTCGCCGGTGTGTCATAGATTTCCGTTGGGCTACCGACTTGCTGCACGATACCTTGCTTCATCACCACGACTCGATCAGCTAGCGTCATGGCTTCGATTTGGTCATGGGTCACGTAGATAGTGGTTACAGCCAACTCGTGAGACAGATTTTTAATTTGAGCGCGTGTAGACACTCGAAGTTTTGCATCAAGATTCGATAGCGGCTCGTCCATTAAGAAGACATTAGGTTCGCGGACAATCGCACGGGCCAGTGCCACTCGCTGGCGTTGGCCACCGGATAACTCAGCAGGTTTACGTTCAAGAAATTCATCCAGCTCAACCATCGCACTGGCACGACGCACTCTTTCGTCGTGAGTGGCCGGATCAACGCCACGCACTTTTAAAGGGAAGCGAATATTTTCGTAGACGTTCATGTTTGGGTATAGCGCGTAGCTTTGGAACACCATAGCAACATCGCGATCCTTGGGCTCTAAATCGTTAACCCGTTTTCCGTCCACTAAAATATCACCCTCAGTGGCGTCTTCAAGCCCGGCAATCATCCGCATCGTCGTGGTTTTTCCGCAGCCCGAAGGGCCAAGCAACACCAGAAATTCCTTGTCAGCAATCGTCAGATCAAAATTATCAACACCCACAAAGCTGCCCCAACGCTTCGATAGATTGTGTAGTTGAATTTCAGCCATCGCGACTTGTGGTCAGATTGATTTTGAATACGTATGCATAGACTAGACTCGAGTGCCTAGTTTTGGCAAGATCTTTTTGCATTCGTATGCAAAATAAATAAATAACTGGACAAAAATCGACATGAGTGATTCAAGCTTTCAATCTGCAAAGCAACTGGTTCGGGACTATTACGACCAGCTTGATGGCGCTACAGCCGACGAATTGAGCCTGATTCAAGGCCAATTTATTGCCGATAATTACTTATGGCGGGGATTTCATCCGTTTCACGAAATTCACTCAGCAGAGGAAGTAGCGCAGCAATTCTGGACCCCTCTAAAAAGCGCATTGACTCATTTGCAACGGCGCATGGATGTTTTTATGGCAGGCCAAAACACGCTTGAAGAACACGGCGGAATTTGGGTGCTGTCCATGGGGCATCTAATGGGCTTGTTCGACCAGCAATGGCTTGGCATTGCACCTTCTGGGAAGATCGCCATGCTGCGCTATTGTGAATTCCACCGTGTAGAAGGCAACAAGATCACTGAAACAGCGATGTTTTTCGACATCCCTCATCTGATGATGCAAGTCGGGCTTCAACCCTTTCCACCGCAAACCGCCGCCCACTTAGTACAACCTGGCCCACTGACGCACAACGGACTAATGTTTGAAGCGCAAGACCCAAAACAGGGCCTCAAGACGCTCGCCGCGATTGATCATATGGTTAGCGACATCAAAACATGGCGAGGGGGCGCCGAAGAACCATTAGTAGATGAGCTACGCCGCAGTTGGAACGAGGACATGATTTGGTGGGGCCCTGCTGGCATTGGCGCTACCTATACAATCGAACGCTATGCCCAACAACACTCTGGCCCATTTCGCGCGGCATTAACAGATCGAAAATTTAATGGCCATATCTGCCGCATCGCCGAAGGGCATTTTGGCGGTTTCTTCGGTTGGCCAAACCTTACGCTTACGCCATCGGGCGGTTTTATGGGTATGCCAGCCACCAACACCCCAGGCGATATGCGAGTAATTGATATCTATCGCCGTGACGGCGACAAGCTCACCGAGAACTGGATTTTCATCGACCTGCTGCATTTTTGGAATAAGCAGGGAATTGATGTGCTTGCTCGAACAACTGGTATTGAGTCGAATCAGGAAACGGGGGCGAGAGGCATTACCGTATGATTCATGTCAATCGCTAATGACTTCGAGCACAGTTATATCAGCATGCTCTTCACCAACAATCGCCGCACAGATATTGGCTTTGCCATAGAAGTTGTTCGTCAGTTACATCTGCACTAGCGCCTAGGGGTATCGTGATCCGATAGACATGTAACCCCTAGTTATCACCAAGAAGCACTCTGTAATACGTTTCGGGCAAATCGACTTAAGGTTATCAGACCCTATGACGATAGCTGGTGAATAGCAACCGCACTTGTACAGTGAACCATGAACAATGCACCTTAAAGGAAAAGTATTGCTCGGCTTAGTGCCGGTAGTCGTGATATCACTTCTGAGCTTGGGGTACATTGCGTATACCAAATTAGCAAAGCAGAAAGAACACGACATCATCCGCCAAGTGGAGCTGGTCTCAGAGCATATTTCAATCCAAACTCAGGCGTTTATTGATAGCGCAACCACCAATACAAAATTGCTGGCTACCTCCGAGCCGATACGACAATATCTAGATCGAAAAATCGAAAACTCAGCTGGCGTGAAATGGGATTTAGCCGTTAGGGGTTTAATATCAAGATTGCAAAGTCAATTTCCAGAATTTACTGAAATAAACCTTTACAAACCAGACAATAACAGCCGGTGTGTGATGCCGAGCGTAAGCAGTAGCGTGAACGCATCTGGCAAGAGTGCACAGTTTTGTGAACATATGTTCAACAGTGCTTTAGTGGAATACAGCGAATTTCAATTTGATGACGAAAATGAAAACTCGATATTGTTATTTGGGCACAAAATAGCGTTTCTAGATGATTCGACGAATAACAGCGATAAAAGCAATGCGGAAAAAGTCGCCGTTATTGTTTTCGAAATAAACGCGCACGTCCTACGAGATGCCTTTTTGCAACACAAACAAAGTAACGCTAGCACTCTACTACTGTTTGATAAGCAAGGGCGCCACACCTTTAACACCGATACGAATCAGATCGGGACACTGGTATCGTCAGCAACCGAATTACTAAACAATTCAATAACTGAATTCAAGCACGACATGCATGATAAGCATCATGGTCTCGTCATGTTGCCCGACTATGAAGGCTCAATGGCGTTGGCTACTCAACTAAAACTGCATAACAATTTATACTACGCAGGCATAGTACCGCATTCTTTATTAAGAGTTGCCCACAATGAAGTGATTCCATCCGTTCTATTAATTACAGTATTTGCGATTCTATTGACCACAGCAACTCTATGGAAATTATTAGATGTAATGATTCTACTACCCATTCGGGAACTACAATCAGCTGCGACATTACTTGGTAACGGGCAAGCAATACCAAAGCAAAAACAGGCTCGTAGTGATGAAATCGGACAACTGCAGAATACATTTTACGAGATGAGCGGCAAGTTGGAGGATTCCATAACAGAACTCCGCCAATCGCATGAAAGAATTGAACAACTTGCCTACATTGACAGCCTTACTGGCCTTCCGAATAGAAGGAAGTTTTTGGATTTATTCAGCACTGCTATTGAAGAGCAGAAAAATTCAGACGGCAAAAAGAAGATTGGGGCATTCTTTATCGATGTCGACGACTTTAAACGCATTAATGACTTACTCGGCCATGAAGCCGGAGATATGATGCTTAAAGAGGTCGGACAGAGGCTGACGGATTCACTAAAAAACTATGCCGCAAGTAAAGACGAATCAATAACCACCGTTGTTGGCCGTTTGGGTGGAGACGAGTTTGTCGTATCTGTTTCTGCTATCAATGATCATAATGATATTAGCAGCATAGCCAAGACTATGCAGGATTCGCTTACCGACCCCATCTGCGTTAATAACCAGCGGTTTCAAGTAAGCATCAGTTTCGGAATGGCCATGTACCCTGACCACGGCATGACAGCCGACGAAGTATTAAAAAGCGCTGACATTGCTATGTACGATATAAAGTCGAGTAGTAAAAATGGCTACACGTTGTTTTGTAATGAAATGGCCGACAAGGTAACAGAAAAAGCTGAGCTGGAGTACGCATTGCGAGGCGCTATCGCACGCAAGGAACTGCATTTGGCATATCAACCACAAGTGTGTGCAATCACCAATAAAACACTTGGTATGGAGGCGTTATTACGTTGGGATCATCCGGAAAAAGGCAATATTCCACCTGATGTGTTTATCCCGATTGCGGAACAGTTTGGCTCAATCTGTTCGATCGGATATTGGGTGCTTAACGAAGCTTGTGAGCAATGGAAAGCCTGGTCTGATGCCGGAATCGCCCCTGCGCGAGTTGCCGTTAACGTATCCCAACGGCAACTGTCTCAGATCGATTTAAAATCGCAAGTTTTAACAACACTAAACAAACATCAAATGCCCGCCACGGCATTAGAAATTGAACTAACGGAAAGCTGCATAATGGAAGCGCCACTGCAGGTGGTAGAAACGATCCAAGAAATTCGCGATATGGGAGTAAGAATAGCCTTAGATGATTTTGGAACTGGTTATTCATCGTTAGCATCGCTTGCATCACTGCCTATTGACACTATAAAACTCGACAGAAGCTTTGTAACCAATGTAAACCTTCTGTCGGGAAACAGCAGCATCGTATCGGCCGTCTTAAGTTTGGCGCAAGATCTAAACCTTGAAACGGTTGCTGAAGGAGTTGAAACTGAACCTGAGAAACTCTACCTGCAAGAAAGGCACTGCGACATACTGCAAGGCTATTTGTTGTCACGCCCTATGGATAAGCTTACCGCTAACGAGTGGCTGAGCGCCAGCTTTGGTAGCAAGCCTGAAAACAAAGTCGCTTGATACTCCGTTAAGCCAAATATTTATAGTATCTTGGCATAAACGGTCTACTCTTACCTGACCAAAAATAATTCCTGCCAGAGAGAATCAGGCCAGTCGCTATTTTTTGCGCTCAAGCCCGAACTATAAATTTTATATTGTGTCCTACACACTTGCTAGCTATCCTACATCAGTATAATGTCCAGAATATCCAGGCGAACATTCTTAAGCGCTACCACGGCACTGATCGTCAGCCCGTTGCCAGCGCAAACCACCAACTGGCAAACCGTAACCACACGAGCAAGAGCATTTGATCAATGTCATGCTATTGAGGTTCATCAGGCAGGCCAACAAATTTTGGTTGAAGTGTTTCGAGGGCCATCGATCAATCGCGCGGTACCCATTAAATCTGTGTCAAAAACGATTGTTGCCGCGTTAGCAGGTGCAGCAATCGATCGCGGTGAAATCCCGTCTGTACAGGCAACGTTAGCTGAGCTAGCACCAAAGCTGATTCCAAAAAAAGCCGACTCCCTAGTATCAACCATAACAATCGAAAACCTGCTAACCATGCAAGCTGGCCTTGAACGCACATCAGGGCGAAACTATGGGCGCTGGGTAAACAGCAACAATTGGGTCTCTGATGCGTTGACACGCCCCATGGTGGCTAAACCCGGCACCCGTATGTTGTATTCCACTGGCTCTTCTCACGTGCTCGGCGCTGTTTTGTCAGAAGTATCGGGTAAGAGTTTGCTGTCCTTGGCCAGGGAGCGTATTGGGCGGCCCTTAGGTATCGATATCCCTGCATGGACGCGTGACCCACAAGATCGTTATCTTGGCGGCAATGAAATGGCGTTAACGCTTAGCGGTATGGTCCGCTTTGGCGAACTGTACCGTAATGGTGGGCGCGTTGACGATACTCAGGTGCTCAGTGAGGAGTGGGTGAGCCGCTCTCAGGTACGCGTGACACAATCCGTTTTTTCAGGCCTGGGGTATGGTTATGGCTGGTTTTTAGGGCAAAGCATGGGCATACCTTACGCACTTGCTCGAGGTTACGGTGGACAGATCATATGCATAATCCCCGAGCTAGCACTCACGGTTGCCATTACATCTGATCCAACTCGACTAGCGCGGAGCCATGGATATTTTGGAGACTTGCTAAACCTTATCGATCAGTCTGTTATTCCTGCCGCTCGTGCATAAGCAGCAAAATTAAATACCTAGTTACGATTACAAAGCTAAGTTCAAAGGCATACATCAAGCGAAGAAAAAAGACCGCGGGAATCGCATGCGATCGGGTACCGAAAGCCCTCTTCTACTGTTGTAGCGTCTGCTTGCGATGTAATTGTGTAGTTCACCGTATCCCCACCCCCGGATCCTGGCCTTAGCCGCAGTGAATCGCCACTGTCTTCGTTTGTAATCGTAAGGCCAACATGCTCAAGGGATTCTGTCAGCTCTATTTGATCAAAGGGTATACCTTCCAAGTTTGGCGGATTAGTAGAGTAATAAAAGCCCACATCTCGATCCGGCCCGAGCGACCAATTTGCATTAAAGGTTTGGCGTCTACCTGCCCGCCTAGTCTCCATTGTGCCGCTTTCTCTGAACGTTACCTCTGCGGTGAACGAGTCGGGCCCATTCTCAATAGCAAACGGATCCGCTACAAAGCTATTGAAATGGAACGAGCTGTGGTCGAAATCGAGTGCGCCGTTAGTGGATTACGAGTAGTTTGTCGCACTTCGAATCCGACGAAACGTCAACACCTCACCTCTTCGCGAGGCTTCTAACTGCTCACTGCCGTTCAAACGCTGCACAAATTGCCCGTTGGATGTGATTTCAAAATCTCGCCAGTGCAAATTTTCACGTACATCTATACTAGGCTGATTACTACTACTCTCGCGCTCAAGATAGATAGTAGCTTGGCCATTATGTGTGATGGTGTTCATTAGGCATTGAGAAAAGTCGAGCTCAATCTGCAATCTTCCGACGTTATCATTATTTTCATTTTGTGCAAAATCAACGACGTCAGCAACAACCGAACCTGATTCGCATTGCGCCTCACGCTCGCCTAACGTTAGTGCATCCCAATCAAAACCATTGTCGGTGCTGATGTCTGGCAGAATCGGAAACCATTGTTTTAACGCAGTTGCTAAAGCGTTGCGAAACGATGCAAATGGCACCGCACGCCATCGCTCTAATGTCTCACCCAGAAGGGTTTGATAATTATCAGTAGTAATCCCACTATTATCGTTAGCCGCATTCACTTGAACAACGTCAGAGCTTCTCCAAGTACGCCAATTGCTAACATCCCTATCTGGCCCAACTACAGCCACAAAATAATAACCGCCCGACTCACTAGCAGGCCAACGACCATCTGCGGCTAACACGGTGGTGATATAACGTCCATCTGCAGCGTAGATGTTGACCGTTGGCCTAAACGCTCTAGCTTGACCAATAAAATCGTTTGGCTCCCAAACCAGAAATCCGTTCTCGCTGGAAACGCTTAGTGGCCCGATTTGGCTCTCACATTCCTGTCCGCCATTGCTTTCGATAGAATAAAAAACGCGTTCCGTGCTCAGCCATGTTTGCCATGGGCCGGTGTTAGTTTCGACGATAAAATAGTTGTCAGACCGACTAGGAAGAAACTGTGTTTCATCCACGCCAACCGTGGTGATATACGCGCCTCCACCATCGTGAATATTAATAGAAACCGTACCAGCCTCAGGTTTAGACCAGCTCAGCCCCTCACAACTAGCTTCGAGCACAATGCTCGAGGGTGCAAGGTCTTCAGCCCAAGTTACTGTAGAGCCCACAGCTAATACTAGGGAACCTAAGAGCAGAAATGATTTAGCTACTGCGTTACGTTGTCCAAATATTAGTGAATCAAAGCGGTTATTCATGTATTTTCTCAGACGCTTACCGACGCCTATTGTAAGCACATCGCTATGGTTTGGCCTAATGCACAATTGTGTCATTAAGTGAATCTGCAGGTAATCATACAGATACCAGCATATCGTTATGTTGGGCTTTTTACCGCTGAGATTGATAGGCCACCCATGCTCCGCGCCAGCGGCTATCACCCACTGATGTCGACGTGCCTTCAACAAACCCTCACTGGACAACAGAATGCGTGGCGGTTTACACAGCGAAGGCGATACAGAGGATAGTGACTAGCAACACCTAAGGTAGCTTCTTTGTACCATCGAAATACTCTGCTAATCCTTCCGCTCGGATCAACTCGATATTGTGTTCGTTAGCGTACTTCAGAGCGTTTGCAGAAATCTCGCCTAGGGTCACGTAAAGATAACCTGACATTTCGCGCTTTTCACCAGCGGCGGTGAGTTTTTTTAAGGGTTCAATACCAGTTTTGGCCGCTTTGAACCGTTTGCAACTCAACAAAAGTTTGTGCACGCCTCGCTCAAGCTCCAGTTCAGCCTCGTCGCCTTTAAACTCAACAACATCGAATTTTATTTTCTCGTAGTTGGCGGCTATCTTTTTAGCCAGCTCTGACACAGGCATCTTGCGCACCGCCTGCTCAACCTCTTCTATACGCTTTGCTCCCGGCCGTTGTGACTGGCTATAGACCGAATAGATCGCTATACCGATAAAAGGCATTGCCGTTGCAACCCCCAGAACCAGGTATTTGCCTCCAACCAGCACCAAACTAATCGCTACCACAAGGAGAGCAATCAATACGCTATACCACCAGGGTGAGCGTATTAGTACTGCAAATAAGGAACCTTGGGGTAATTTAAAACTCATGTTTATCGTACATTTTTAAAAGATCTAATAATCTGAGACGCAGGCAAAAATGGTAGCATGATTCGCTATCTAATTTTATATGATCAAACACAAATGGCGATTCAAAATCCAACACTTAAAGATGTGTTTGTAGCGTTTCAAGTCATCCCAAGGCTCAAAGAAGGGAATAACTTTGAAGTGGTCGATAAGGCAATTGAAGTAGTAAAAGCTGCGAATGTTCCCTACCAAGTTGGCGCAATGGAAACAACGATGAAAGGAGAACTAAATCAATTACTCGATATTATCAAAGATGCTCAGCAAGCTTGTTACGATGCAGGTGCACTAGAAGTGATTACCAATATAAAAATTCATAGCAAAACAGAGTTAGCCACTGATACATTTTGTACTTACGATCGTGGCGTAACAGCTGCCAACCATATGTTCATTGATACTTAATCCATGTAATCCGACTTAAATTGATATCTCTGGAAGGCAATCACTTTACAAAAGAACCTGCTGCCCACATTCAACAAATTTTAAACCGATTAGTGCGCAACTAGCACTGTTTAGTAGAAGTTAAATTAGCAGCTTAATTTACGGTTCAAGTAACTTGGGAGTTTTTGTCATGCTGAAACAATTTCATTTTTCTGGTTTTTTTGCCAAGATTTATCGTGTAACACAACGTTAGTGACCACGACGCCGTGGTCACTAACGTTAGTTTTATGAGTAATCTATAAAACGGCAAGGTTAGAGCACTACGCTGGTGTTAGGTGAACAAAGCCAATTTTGTTACCATCCGGATCACGAACATAGCCACCATAGAAAAACGGCAGTGGCTGTGATGGCGCCTCTAAGTCAGTTGCTCCAAGCTCCAACGCTTTTTTGTAAAGCGCATCAACGCCCTCCGTAGAGCCACCAGGAATAGCTATCATTTGTCCATTACCGCAACTCTGAGCGTTGCCATCAGCAGGATTACAAATCGCCAGCATACTGCCACCGTCTTCGCTTCCATAAAATTTGATGCGATCGAGGCCCATCAATTGTTTGCCTCCAATTGTTCCTAGTAAATTGTCATAGAATTTACATAGATTGTCGAGGTTTTTAGCTCCTATAACTGAATAAGCGAGCATGGTTTTTTCTCCTGTTAAGGTGATGGTAATTTATCTATCAAGGGATAGATTGTCGGATAAATTTATGTGTTGGATGTTCTAAATCTGAAACTCAATGCTAATAACCCTATGGAGGCTAACGATGCGATTAACACTAGGATGGCACATTGATGTGTCGCAAATGTCCGCGCTTAATCCAGATACGAGCACCATCAGATTCAGCCACAGCGGTATCAAGTGCGCCTTGCGGCAAGCGTAACCAAGCGTGTCGTGTAAGACGCTCGTCATTTATTAATATGCTGCCATCGATAATCAGAATTTCTAGCCCGCCTTCATGTTGCAGCTGCACCTCAGCCTGTGGAGCCCAGTTTTCTATAGCCACTGTCTCAGCAAAGTTCTCGAACAGGGTTGCAGAGGTAATCTGATCATTGTTTTGTGTTGCTTGTAGTTCTAGGCTATTGGTATCGATCCGCACAATGTCGGTTTCACTACTATCAAATTGCCATAGCTTGACAAACATTTCGCACCCAATATCAGACGAAGGAGTGTGTTCAGTATTAATCGGATTGCGCACGTAAGTACCTGCGGGATATTCACCGTGCTCGTCCTGAAATGTTCCCTCTAACACTAGAAACTCTTCCCCTCCGGAATGCACATGGGACGAGAACGCACTGCCCGGATCGTATTTCACTAGGCTGGTTGCGCGGGCTACCTCGCCCCCCACACGATCAAGCATTCGCCTTGCAACACCAGGCATAGGCGACGCTTCCCATGGCATATCTGCTGAGTGCGCTAGTGCTATTACATCGAAGTTCGCATTG
>CALGND010000111.1 GCA_937958675.1 uncultured Granulosicoccaceae bacterium | reverse complement strand
TCACCCTAAAAGCGATCCGACGACGATTAAGCGAGTAGCTGCCGATCAACATCTCATTGAACATGTTACTTCTTACCCCTCTCTCATAAAGTTATCTTGCGCGACGCCGCTCAGACGCTTTAACAAAATCAATTGATGAGTCGCAACGAGTAAATTATGAAAAAAATGTACAGAGCAAATAGAATCACAGCAGCAAAAGGTTTCACCTTAATCGAACTAGTGATCGCTATCGTGATTATTGGTATCTTGGCCGCAATCGCTGTTCCTAAATTTGTCGATCTATCGGGTGACGCGACTGCTGCTGCTAAGAAGGGTATGGCCGGTGCAGTTAAAAGTTCGCATGCCATTGCGATCGCTGACTTAAAGCGTTTCCCAACTAACTCCGAATTAGCAACCTACGTTAATGGAGACGGTATCAGTGCCGCGGCAACAGGTATCGAAGTCACTATTGATGGAACCGCACACACGGTTGCAACATACTCCGACTCTAATTGCAGTACTGCAATCGTAGCATCGAGTGACACAGTACAGTGTGTTGGCGAAATTCCATAGCCGACGAGCACATTAAATCTGTTGATGTGAACAGGGTGGATGTAAACCACCCTTTCATAATTAATAAAACACAATATGCCAACTTCGCGGCAACAAGTTCGATTGAAGGGGTATACGCTGATCGAAGTGGTCATCGTGCTGGGAATAATTAGTAGCTTAGCAGCCGTTGCCATACCGCGATTCACAAATTTCGACAGCACACTGATAGCTCAAGCCCACAGGCTTGCGCGCGACCTGCGCCATGTACAGGCCATGGCCATGAATCAGGGCCGCACACTAGTCTTCAATGTACAGTCTGTTAAAAATTACCGAATTACTTTTAGTGGCAATACTGTTACTGATCCTGCAACCATGCAACCGTATTCGGTAACGCTAGATAGCAATGTGACACTCACTGGTGCTGATACAGCAATTGACAGCTTGGGCCGGCCAGTCGCAGCTGGAAGCTTATTGTCAGTGGAACGGGTGTTCACCCTTAATGGCAACTCACGAACCGCAGCGGTAACCTTAAGCCCAGTAACCGGTTTTGTCACAGTTTCGCCATGATATATAAACGGCAATCCGGCTTCTCGCTGATCGAACTGATCATGGTCGTTATCATTATGGCTGTGGCCTCAGTGCCCATTCTTGGCCAGCTTACCCAGGTAGCCAGCAGCGCACTGATCGATGAAGATATCCAGACCGCATCCCAGCTCGCGCAGGAGCGCGCCGAAGACATATTGGCGCTTCGTCGCAACCAAGGTTACGCAGCCGTTACGCTCGGCACAACTACTGATGTGTTGACAGGGGAATACGCAAGTTTTTCGCGCCGTGTGACCGTAACCGAACCAACCACTTTTGGCGGCTGTGCAACGGGTGCCACCTGTAAGGGTGTGACGGTTACTGTCAGCCGTGCATTAAAAAAACGAGCTGAAGTCACCTATGTGTTAGTGGACTACTAATTAAATATTCAATGAAACAGAGCGGCTATACGATGATTGAGATGATCATCAGCCTTGTCATACTGGCAGTGCTTGGCACGACTGCCGGGTACGGACTGACGGGCGGTGTTCTAGCTTTTTCCGATAATTCGGATGTTCTGCAAACACTGGGCAAACTGCGCTACGCCAGCGAGCGTATGGCTCGCGAAGTACGCGAAATTCGTCGCGATACCGTGAATCCCATTAGCTTTGATATCACCACTATGACAGCTACAACATTGAGTTTCACGCGGGGTAACGGCACAGTAGTAACACTTACTGCGAATCCGCCACTACTAACGCTAGCCTATGACGTTCCCGTCGGGACCTGGACTCTAACGGACGAGATTAACAGTATGCAATTTGCATACTTCCAAAACGATGGCAGCACAACCGCCACGAACAACGCCGATGTTGCCTTTATCGAATTCAATCTGGAACTGTCCAGAGCCGGTAAACTATACCCCCAACGTACGCGAGTCGCACTGCGGAATCGGCAATGAAACGTCGTTCACCGGAACAACAGCGAGGAGCGATCACGCTTATTGGTGCGATGTTCCTGATTTCATCCGTTGTGATACTTTTAGCGGCCGTACAGCGCATGGCTGGTAGCAGCATCACTGATAGTGCCTTGCACAGTGATGGTATTCAGGCATTGTTCATCGCGGAAAGTGGGCTTGAACGTGCTGCTTGGCACTACCACCGCGGAAACGCGTGTACCTCACTAGCCGGCGAATCCGGAAATATTGGGCCTGGAAATTTCGCTATTTTATCTGCAAGTATGATCGGAGCAGATTGTCACGTACAAGTGATTGGCCGCATGACAGCCACCACTGCGGCAAATACGGTAACCCGGATCGTTGAGGGCGATCTATCCGCATCTGCTGCTGCAGGAATTTGGGCAGTAGGCAATAGCGATCCTTCTGAACTGTTAATTAACTTTGATGGCAACAGTTGGAGTCGGGCGGGACCCTATGCAGACATACCGGGAGAAAACCTGTGGGGTATCAGTTGTATCACTGCAAACGATTGCTGGGCGGTGGGCTATGACAACGGTGGCGAGCTAATCATTCACTGGGACGGCAATACTTGGAGCCGGGTGGGCCCCTATGCCACAATTCCGCAAAGGAATCTTTACAGCGTGCATTGTGTGGCTAGCGACGATTGTTGGGCCGTAGGTCAGGATGATCAAGAGGCGTTGATCATTCATTGGAACGGGAGTGATTGGCGTCGTGTCGGTCCTTACAACGGCATCCCAGATAGGACTCTTTACAGTGTGCACTGTACGGCTAGCAATGATTGCTGGGCCGTCGGCGACGATGACCAAGAAGCGCTGATTATTCATTGGGATGGGATTGATTGGCGCCGTGTTGGTCCCTACAACGATATCCCAGATAGGAATTTATATAGCGTGCACTGCGTAAGTAGCGCTGACTGCTGGGCAGTAGGAGAAGATAGCAACGGTGAACTGATCATACATTGGGATGGCACCAACTGGCGACGCTTTGGCCCCTACTCACGTGTCGCAAACCGCAGATTGCTTAGCGTGCACTGCGCAACAAGCGACAACTGTTGGGCTGTAGGTGGAAGATCCGGCTATGAAAACATCAATCACTGGAACGGGACTACGTGGACTCGCGAAAGTAATTTTTCGAGCATACCCAATGTCGATCTGTACGGCGTCTACATGGCTAACGCAACCGAAGGTTACATTGTCGGCGACTTCGGCACCACGGCTATCTGGGACGGCAGTGTATGGACGGGCCAAGCCGCGGTAACCCGCGGTCATTTAAATAGGATCTCTGGCTACCGTGGCACAGATGGTGAAGTTGGAGTGGTACGTTGGGCTGAAGTAGTCCAGTAGGTTCAACAGTCAAAAAAACGATGCAGCATCTACTGTTGACTACAGGATGCAGGCAATTTTCTATAAGAATTGGATTAGTTATGTTTACATTACTCAATAAGAATAAATCTAATATTCTGACCGGTATTGTCTCGGACGATAACGGCACAGCTGTGGTAAGAATGCAAAATTCTGGCAGCCCCAATTCCAAACTGCACTCATGTGTGTTTGAACCAAACACTTCCGATAAAACCGGATTAAAAGATGGGATGCTAACTGGTCTAGGCCTGGATAAACAAACGTGTTCAACGCTACTTAATATTGGTGAATATCACTTATTCGTGGTGGATGCACCGGAAGTTCCACCACAGGAATTACGTGCGGCTGTGCGCTGGAAGATCCAGGACTTGATCGATTTCAATATCGACGATGCAATACTTGATGTTTTTGACGCTCCACCTGGTGGACCAGCAGGCACTGTCAAACAGATGTATGTTGTAGTGGCAAACAGCGCTACAGTAAGAGATCGAATAGATAAACTGGAACAAACCGGTGTCAATCTAAAAATCGTTGATATTCCCGAGCTGGCAATGCGTAATCTAGCAGCGCGACTGCCTGAGGATCAGTTCGGCCTGGTCACTCTATACTTCAGCCAGCAACAATGTCTGATTACACTTACTCACAACGCGACATTGTTTCTAACACGCACAGTCGACTTCAGATATAGTGAAATTAACGAAAACTCAAAAAATCCAACGGAGTTCAGTAATCGCCTTGCATTAGAAATCCAACGCTCTCTTGACTATTACGAACAACATTTTCACCAAGCCGCCATACAAACTATAGCAATATTGCCACCCCCAGTAAGTCTTGACGGTTTGGATAGCGCTCTACAGCAGGCGCTCGGGCTGACAATCCGTTCAATAACATTGAATGATGTCATTAACAGTGATCAAGAGTTGGATCTTGAGTCCGCAGCAACTTGCATGCTGGCAGTGGGATGCGCATTACGAACTGAGACTAGAACTTTGTAATTCATTATCACAAGCGTCTCACACGCTTCTAGCATTCGCGCCTTCGTTATCTGTGTAACCCCCCTATAACGGTTGTTGCTTATCAGACTGATACGATCACGTTAAGCGCGATTCACTGTCGACATATTCGCTCTGGACGACCAGTCCTGCACCCACTACATCGTTCGTTCGAGCCCGAATAACATACACATGTTAACCGCTGGTGTTACATCTGCGCAGACTTTGCAAACTTCTTGCAGCTTCAACTGAAAATCAAATCCAGTAGGTATTCGTTAGCGAACTGGCTTCGGACATACGACGAGCGCATGCGTGGATACCACTGACAAGCAAGTTGGGTGATCGCAGAGTCAGCTAGACAGGAAGTAACACAGAGAGACTATGCACCAGCTAATCAACATGTATCAGCCGATGTTCCGGCAGCGACCAAAGATTCTGTCGTCAACGACGTTGATGATCATCATTACGATAACCATGGCGCTGATGTTTGCCTTGTATTTAAAATCCCATACGATAATGCAGGATCTGCGGCGTACATCCGCGGATCTCGCCCTGGACTATTCGCAACTGGATGCACAACTTGGCGTGGCGACATCTATTGCAGCATTGCCAACGAACGCATCTACCAGCGATGAGATCATCACCCTGCAGGAACAAATCAATGATCGAAAAGCACTGCTGGAGCGTATCGACAATCTCTTCATCGACGCTAACGCTGGTTTTGGAAAAGTCTTTGAAACGCTAGCTCAGGCGAACCTACCAGGACTGTGGTTGACGGGAGTCCAACTAGACGAAGATGGCAATATAGAGATAAGCGGTACCACGCTAGATCCAAAATTGGTACCACGTTATCTACGATTGATAACACAACAACCTCCACTTACAACCTTGGCCAGCGGCACAGTAGAACTGATAAGAGACGAATCGGATCTGTCGGAAATTAATTTCGTGCTCAGTTACAACACCTACGAAGAAGAGCGATGATCGCCGTTCGGTATAAGCAACTAGCAACACGCGTCGACGCCCTACAACTTCGTGAGCGTGTTTTGCTACTAATCGGCAGCATAGTATTGCTGTTCTTCCTAGTCGATAGCATCGGATTTCAGCCTGCAATCAAAGAACAACAGTTACTGCTGCAAGAGATCAAAGATCAAGAACTTCAGCTTGATGTATTGCGCGCACGATTTAGTCTATTTTATAAAGAACCCATCGAAGAGCAGCCAAATCCACTTGCAATGCTGCATCGAGAACTCGGTAGTTTTGGTCAAAAACTACAGTTACGACTTGATAGCATGCTCTCTCCCGACAAGGCAACGAGCATCCTTGAACAGGTCATGACCCATGAAGAAGGCCTTACTTTAAACGCCATCAATACCAGAATAACACCCCAAACATCTATTGATGCAGACGCTGGACGCAGCCTAGCGGCCAACGATATCAACCGCTACGAACTTGAATTGCAACTAGAAGGCGGTTACCTAGAAACGCTTCATTACCTGCGCGCTCTTGAAGACTCGCCATGGAAATTCTTTTGGACAGGAATTACGTTCGCCACTACTGAGCATCCGAAGGGCAACGTAGAACTCGAAATTTACACATTAGGTCAAGCCGAGAATTGATGTGATGGTCATAAAACAGAGTTCTATTTTACTACTGATATTGTTCTCATTGTTTACAGCATTGCCGCTTAGTGCAGATGGTCTGTTTGACCCAACCCGGCCTGCCACAAAACAACAATCGACAACGTCAAACTATGGTGCCGCTTTGGTTCGTACTTGGAAGCTCGAGTCAACATTGGTGGCATCTGATCGGCGAGTTGCAGTGATCAACGGCATGTTGGTAAGCGAAGGCGAATTAGTTGACGGCGCACGTGTTATCAAAATTCGCAAACTCGACGTGCTGATACAAACGCCTACCAGACGTATGACTCTGCAGTTGTTACCCGATATTATCAAGAAAATTCCATGAGATACAGATCATATACCAAGCGTATACCCAAACTGTTTTGGCAACGTATAGTCAAAGGGTTCCTTGTGGTCACACTGGCAGCCTGCTCTACAGCACCGCCTATTAGTCCAGAGAATATGGCATCAATTATCCAGGCCTTGGAAGAGAGTACGGCCGCCAAAAATGACATTCCAGTTCTTGTTCCACCGCCGGAAGTCGCGGCTGCTTTGTTGCCTCAGATCAGTGATGATCAGCTTGAAACAGAACCAGAGATCGAGCCACGTTTTGACATCTCTGTTAAGTCTGCAGAGGCATCGAAATTTTTTATGACCCTCGTTAAGGGTACCGAAATGAACATGGTGGTGCACCCCGATGTGAGTGGCTTGATTTCACTCAGTATGCGCGATGTAACAACAGAAGAAGTTCTGGGTACTGTTCGCGATATGTATGGATACCGTTATCGCCGAGAAGGCAATACATTTCAAGTATTTCCAGCCAAAATGCGTACACAAGTATTTTCGATTAACTATCTCGACATCGTCCGAAGTGGTAATTCACGTACCAGTGTCAGTTCTGGCGAAACCAGTAACAGTAGCCAACAATCACAGTCGACCGCTGCGGCTAGCACAGCCAATGGAAGTGCTGGAAACGATTTCAATGTTTCCGGTAGCGAAGTCAAGACTGGCTCACAATCAAATTTCTGGAAAGACTTGCAAGACTCACTAAGCTTGATTATCGGCACCGAAGAAGGCCGTAAGGTTATCGTGCATTCACAATCAGGCGTCATTGTTGTTCATGCGATGCCTGAAGAACTCGTTGATGTACAGAACTATCTGAACACTATCGAAAATATCGCACACCGATTAGTGGTACTTGAAGCAAAAGTAATCGAAGTCACGCTAAACGACAATTTCCAAGCAGGCATCAACTGGAACTCTTTGATAGAACTTGGCAGCAACCAATCGATCGAGCTAGGACGCTCCGGTGGCAATGTCAATCCTGCTGCATCCGCTTTAGGGGGCATCTTTGCTGTAAACGCTAGTCTCAATGACTTTAACGGGCTGATCGAATTATTCAAAACACAGGGGGATGTGCAGGTGCTCTCTAGCCCTCGCATCTCGACAGTGAACAACCAAAAGGCGGTTATAAAAGTAGGTCAGGACGAATATTTTGTCACTGATTTCGACACGGAAACTGAACTTGCCAATGGCATTGGCAACCAGAACGTGGATGTTTCACTGACTCCATTCTTCTCTGGTGTTGCTCTGGATGTCTTACCGCAAATTGATACTGACGACAATGTCATATTACACATTCATCCAGCAATCAGCGAAGTCATAGAAAGTACTAAAAACATCAAAATCTCCACCGATAGCGATCTATCAATTCCATTAGCGCTAAGTACGATTCGCGAATCTGACTCGGTCGTCCGTGCACAAAGTGGTCAAGTGATAGTAGTGGGTGGATTAATGAAAAACGCTACGCGTATAGAAGAATCGCGTACCCCTGGAATCGGTGACGTCCCATTAATTGGCAGCCTATTTAGAAACCGTCGCGAAGTAGCAACTAAAAGCGAGCTAGTCATTTTGCTGCGGCCAATCGTTATCCACAATGACGAACAATGGAAGGATCAATTGCGCAGTAACACAAAACGATTCGGCAATATAAGAACAATAGATGACAGCGGCACTCAACTACCGTCACTAGCGGAGTAATACCATGTATCTCAAACATTTCGGGCTCGAACAATACCCATTCACGTTAACGCCAGATACAGAGTTCTTCCTTAACTATTCTGAATTCAAGGATGGGCTAGATGTGCTGGAGTACGCGCTTTCTAGCGGAGAGGGATTCACTAAGATCACAGGCGAAGTGGGGACCGGCAAGACATTGCTGTGCAGGAAACTGCTGAACTCCTTGGACGATCATTTTGTGCCAGTGCATATTCCCAATTCATTCATCAATCCTAAGGCACTGCACATTGCACTGGCCAAAGAGATTGGCATGCGAAACGGCACAAAATACGGCGAGCCTCGTTTGCTCGAACTCATAAACGAGCAATTAATGTCTTTGCATTGCGAGGGAAAAAAGGTGGTGCTACTTATGGATGAAGCTCAAACACTACCTGACGACACGATGGAAGCACTGCGACGATATTCTAATTTTGAGACCGAGAAGAACAAGCTACTGCAAGTGGTTATAGTCGGGCAACCAGAACTGGACACGCGACTGCAACAGGATCATTTTAGGCAATTGCGCCAGCGTATCATTTTTAATCACACACTTAAACCGCTTGCATCTGATGCACTTAACGTTTACGTGCAACATCGCTTACATGTGGCAGGCTATCGAGGCGTGCCGCTTTTCAGCCCAGATGCATTGAAGTTACTTTACAAAGGCAGTTGCGGGGTTCCACGCCTCATCAATGTTCTCACCCATAAGGCGATGCTCGTCGCGTTCGGCCGCGGTGACACTGTGATCAATTCCTTGCATGTCCGCAATGCCATA
>CALGND010000110.1 GCA_937958675.1 uncultured Granulosicoccaceae bacterium | reverse complement strand
TCGGTGTGTAGTTCGCTGATCGATCGGGCGCTTAAGCTTGCATTGACTCGTAGTCCTGAATTTTCCTTTTATTCAGAGCCGTCTAGTGCGAAGTCGAAGGGTGTTTGTGAGCTGATCCATTGTTTTAACATTGTCTAGCCTGATAGGCCGAAGCGCGGATTTATAAGCCATCGTTTTGATAACTAGGCCGTATTTGGAAGGCCGTGTGAATGCTAAAGTTCAAAAAATAAGCGTGTGGAAGGGGTGAAGTGTTCGGATCGTTATTCAATTCGTTTTCTGACACCTTGGTGAATCGTTCACACAGGCAATAAGTTTTGCTTTTCTTCTAATCGGTCACGTTAGACATTCCCGAATATTTGTGACACTGATTTTGTTTGGCCCTGTTGCCGAAATTAGAAAAGAGACTCCATTAAAATGTAAAATAATTAGGTGTGGTACACGTGTATTTAGCAATCTTTAATACTTTAATAATACGCAAAGCAGCAGTTAGCTCGGCGATATTACTCGCAACAGCCTTAGGTGCTGCGGCGAATGCCAATGCAGGAACAGTGAGTCTTGAAGTGGACACGCTTCTTACTGAAAGTCTCGGTTATAAATTCAACGGTAATCTTGATCATCGTGAGTCATTAACAATCCAATTCGAAAGACACAGTGGAGATTTGACACTCTCGCTCACGGGATTTGATATTGATACTCGTAGTGAGGTATCAGTGCTATTGAATGGTGTGGCTATTGGTGAGCTCGCTAAAACACCTAATAACGGATTTAGCCCTACAACATTTTCCTTACCAGAAGCAGCGCTTGTTGCCGGCACTAACAACATTACCCTGAATCAATCCAATCCAGGCTGGATATGGGGTGTCACCGATATATTGCTTACGTCAAGTACACCAGTTGTCGACACGACTTCGGATGTACAGTTAATTGTTGGTGAAATAGAGTCTGGTGATTTTGGTTACCGTTATAACGGTGTTGTCGCTCATCGTGAATCACTAACGATGGAATTCGAACGCAGTAACGGAGACTTAACACTGTCGCTCACAGCTTATGACATCGATACTCGCAGCGAGGTATCGGTGCTGCTAAATGGTGTGGCAGTTGGTGAGCTCGCTAAAACGCCTAACAACGGTTTCAGCCCTTCAACCTTTGACTTGCCAGAAACAGCGCTAGTTACTGGCTCGAACATCATTACCTTGAATCCATCCAATCCAGGGTGGACGTGGGGTGCCACCGATATTCTGCTTGCTTCAAGTACGCCAGTAATCGACACGACTTCGGATGTGCAGTTGATTGTTGGTGAAGTAGAGTCTGGCGATTTCGGTTACCGTTTTAACGGCGTTGATGCTCATCGTGAATCATTGACGATGGAATTCGAAAGTAATAGCGAAAATCTGACACTGTCGCTCACCGGTTATGATATCGATACACGCCGCGAAGTATCGGTGCTGTTGAATGGTGTAGCTGTTGGTGATATCGCTAGAACGCCTAACAACGGATTCAGCCCTTCAACCTTCGACTTGCCAGAAACAGCGCTTGTTACGGGTACAAACATCATTACCCTCACTCCATCCAATCCAGGTTGGAAATGGGGTGTCACCGATATACTCCTTTTATCAGATGATCCAATTGTGGTGACGCCTCCAGTCAATGCGCCCAATCTTAATGAACCTGGCGACTTGTTCCAACGTGATGGTTACAACCCAATTGGTGTACTCCGAGTAGATTTACGAACAGCAACTGTAGCAGGGCAGTGCGACGCCGAAGATGAGTCAGGTTGTGTGCTGGCTGATGTAATGGCTGATATCGATAAGTTTGATGACCATACCGTAGACATCAACGTGCATTTTCAAAGTGATGATTTTGCTGACGATGGCTCAATCAGCAATGCTGAATTGCGGTTGCGTGGTGGTGGTTCGCGATTTGCCGAGCAGAAATCGTTTCGTATCAAACTCGATAGCAAAACGGAGATATGGCGTGGAGAGCGTCATATGCAGTTAAATAAGCACCCCTTTGAATCCAGCCGCATTCGTAACAAGCTGGCGATGGACATAATGAGCGAAATTCCCAACTTACCGAGTGTGCGTACACAGTTTGTTAATCTCTGGATTGATGATGGCGAAGGCCCCGTGGACTACGGCTTGTTTACTCACGTTGAGCGTGTTAATGGAAATTTTCTGCGCCAACGCGAATGGAATGATGACGATAGAATTTATAAGGCTGCACATTTTCATTTCGACAAATACGATCTTGGTGCGTTTCGCTTAGACGAAGATGGTGAACCGTTAGATGAAGACTTATTCGAACGTATACTAGAAATTGATAACGGAGATGACCATAGAACACTGTTGGCTATGATGAACGCACTACATAACCCGGGGCGATCGTTCGAATCAGTGTTGGAACAGTATTTTGATCGTGACAACGTATTGGCTTGGGTTTCGGCTAATATTCTGTTGCGTCAGCAAGATTCAGTTCGTCAAAACTTCATTCTGCGCAACCCGGTTGGTTCTGATAAATTCTATTTCATACCTTGGGACTATGATGAGACATTGGGGCCTTGGATTGAGCCGCCTAACGACCTAAGCAATGATTCGCTTCGCCAACGCTTAGAGTACGGATACGCACTAGCCGCACGAAACGTATTTTTGGAAAACCTATACCGTTTGCCTGGCATCCATGATGAAATATTGGAAACCGTACAAAGCCTTCGCCAGAACTACGTAACGGATCAATCGGTAGCCGAAAAAGCTAACGCATATATCAATATTTCTGAGCCCTTTCAAAAACGGACACCGGATATCACTAATAATCCACATTTCACAACGTTTTCTGCGGTGAATTTCATCCGTACGCCAGGCGAAAACGAAGAAGCACTACGATTACGCTTTGGTGTGCTAATGGCACCGATTCTTGAAGAGCCAACGTTAAGTGGTGACGTATGGAATTTCAGTTGGCAGCCAGCTCACGACGTGACAGGCACCGCCGGCACCGTTAGGTATCGTCTACAAGTTGCCACGTCCCCCACGTTCAATGCTGACTCAATCACTGTTGATATTGGTGCCATCGACGATGCCGCTGATGTTGTCGTTCAGAACGTTGATGCTGCGCAGTTACCTGTTGGTGAATACTTCGCACGTTTGATCGCGACACCTGCGAATGAGCCAGAAAGAAACTGGCAGGTATCGGGTAATAAGCTGTATTTCAATAACACAGTGTATTTTGGAACTCTTCGCTTTGAAGTAGAGTAATGATTCACGGTGCGCCGACAGAGCTCGGTGTACCGTTCGATTCTGTCGCTTCCTAAAAGGGATTAAGCAAATCGAGTTGCTTCCTCTTAGCATCTGCAAACCGTGCTCTTGGAGCACGCGTTGCTTAGAACTCTCGTTGCGAGGGTTCAGGCAATCCTGACGCATCGCGTTGATTAAACGGTGCTGACTTGCCTCCCGCATTGCTGGCTTCACGTAATCGTGCTTCAACCAACAGGGCATTGATCCGCGCTTCATCTTGAATAACGGGATACACCTTGCTAAAACGGGCCACCTCCATCGCGTACGGCTCGCAGCTAGCTTCTAAGCGAGCACGATTGGATTCTGATATTCCTTGCAACATCAACAAGCGCGGAGCTTGCCGATCGAGGTAGCGTTTACACAGGGCTTCATGTTTAGGATCGAGCCAATCTTCTCGAACTAAAAATGGAGGAAAGAATTCACTATGAGGCTCACGCCGGTCATACCAACGCGCTTTTTTATTTATGCCGGCGCGTTCCGACACTAGGCTTTCGAGTTGGTAGTTTATGGGTGGCACCTTGGCTGCCAATTCGTCATCACTTTTTTGCACTTTCATTACGGCATCAGGCAATGAGGCCCACTCAGCATGAGTAGGGAATTTCTCCATTTGTTCTACTGATGTGCAGGCATAGAGTAACGCCAAGGGCGTATTATCTAGCTTGTCTAGCAACCAGTATTCGTAGTAGTCGGTCGATGGAAACGGCACGTTCACTTCTGCAAGAAAATCGAATAGTGCTTCTAGCTTTGGATCGGCCGCCTCATCAGTAATATTATCAGCGTTGCGCAAACGCGCTTTTAAATCGTTTGTAGTCATTGTACAAACGCGTACATGTATTCGATTTATATATTGTATCTCCCACGTGTTGCCATCAAGGGTGAGTGCTCTGTAGGTGTCAGTCTCGACAATTTGTACTTGCCCTGAATAGGGGGGCGTGAGCCGTTGAGCGAATTTTCTAAACATGTCGTGTTTTTATGTGAATTAATAGTGTGTTCTTACGTGTAGTTTCTGTGTTATCAGTTGCATAGAAAACAGCTAGTTAAGCTGAATACGCTGCCCCCACGGCACCTCAGCCGAACCTTTAATTAGCCACAGCGTTTCGGTGGCTGGCACTTGCTGCGGGAAACGTCCCAATGCATCTGTAAAATAAATAATAAGATCAAGCAGCAACTCGCCGTCATTCGCCCAGTCGAAAACAGGTGTAAAGTCAGTACCACCACTGCCATTAAACGAGTTAGGCAAAACCATTTTCTCCCATGGCTCAAACACCCAAGGCCCATCATCATCTAGCGAGGAGTCGCACGCGAGCAAAGTAATGCGAGCATTAACCAAACTCTTAATCGCATTAACCTCCGTTACGAATTCGGTGAGCTCATCTTGCTCTATTGACCCACTGGTGTCGAGCGCTATGAGCACGTTAATTTGCTGTGAATGCAAGCTTGGCAAAATAGCGTCACCACCACGACGTTGTGAAGGACGAGTAAAGCTGTAGTCGGTGCGGGATGCGCCACTTAAAAATCGCGCTAACAGAGTTCGCCACGGTACAGATGAACGCAATAGGCGATCAACCAAACGAGCCACGCTGCCCTTCATCTTCCCAGCAGCTGATGCGTGTTGTGCTGCACTAACTAGCCGTTGTTGCCATTGAGTGCTTAGCTTCTCTCTTTCTTGCGCACTCAATGGTGGAGGACGCGAAACAGAGGATTGACTCCCGATAGCTTCACGATTGGTTTGTTGCTCGGTAGGATGTTCATCTGAATTAGCTTGATGGCTTTGGCTTTGATCAGCAGGCCTACCGTGTTCTGGCATAGGCGTATCATCCAGCTCTTTACCTTGAGGATCTATTCGCTCATTTCCAGAATGCCGATTAGGGTTTTCCGATTGTTCTCCAGATTGGTTATTGGGCTTGTGTTCTGATTGATCCTTTGTACGATCATTCACTTCTTTTTTTGCAGTAGCATCAGCCGTTGCGTTTGGCGCGTGCCGTTTTTCGGATGGATCGCTTAACGGCTGTTGCGCCTTGCTGCCAGATGGGTTGCGCGACTCGCTGTTAGGCTTGGTCTGCGAGCTATCGTTTGATTCTCGTTCAGTTTTGCTGTTGGATTGCTGGGTATTCTCTTGATCATTGTTTTGTTTGTCAGAGTGCTTTTGCTCAGAATCGTCTGGCTGCTGAGCCTGCGAATCACCCTCACCCTGATCATCATACAGATGCTGATCCATTGTTTTCTCGTTGGAGTTTCTCTCGATCAATGGGTAGATTTCTTCTGCACTCAATCCTTTGTACACTTCGTCGTGTAAAGCACCTGGCGGTAGCTCCAAACCATCTTCGAGTAAAAGTTGATTGACGGCGTAGTCGCATGCAAGGTTCCAGCGATTCAAATCACGATGCGCGCGCCTGGCGAAATGTGACAAACCACAGTGCAAGGCTTCGTGTGCTAGTACAAATTGAACTTGGCTCAAACTCAGTGGCTCCATATAGGCAGCACTATAATAAATAGAACGAGCATCAGTAGCAGACGTGGTGCACCAGCTACCTTGCGCTTCTATGAGGGGTAATCGCAACACCAGTGCGCCTAGAAATGGCTTATCCAAAATAAGCCTTGTTCTGGAGGCTATAAGTTTATTTTCAACGTCGTTCATTAGTGGTTGTCATATAACAACACGTCTGAAATCGAACTAGCCCAATCTTTAAATTGCGGTAGAGAAAATAGTCTTTTACCAATAGCGCGGTGCATATCGGACACCAGCATCACACCCATTTCGCGCTGCGGGAATTGCGCTGCAAAGTTTAATATGTGGCCAAGCTTAGCGTCAGTTTGTTCGTCCTCAGCTTTGCATAGTTGCATCGCCCGTCCTACCAAGGACGACGCTAGCGCATATTGCAAATCTATTGAATCTGGCATGGCAAGCTGCTCACCTTCAAGTATGGCGTCTATATCGGGAAGGTTATCCAGATGATCAATAAAGGCATTGATCTCAATACCCGCGATATCGCCAACGCAGGCTTGTAGGGCATGACCTAAGATCAAACTACCCGATTCAAATTTTTGTAAAGCATGATGCGCAAACTCCCACGAGCGAGGCGTAGGAAACGCCACCTGTTCTATCGTTGGATCAAAATCAAACAACAGCTCAGGACGAAAACGTAAAAATGCAATAACGCGCTCATCGATATCATTGAGATGTGCCCAAGTAACCCAATCATCAACATTGACATCAAAAGTAAAATGCGTAAATCGATTGGCCAATGGGGATGGCATTGAATAGGTAACGCCACGATCGCCTTGGCGATTACCTGCGGCAAAGATCACCCAACCTGGCGGCACCCGATACTCACCCAAACAGCGATCGAGGATGAGTTGATATGCTGCGGCCGAGACCGCTGGAGTAGCGGAGGTGATTTCGTCAAGAAACAAGATGCCTTTGGGGCCGTGCCGTTTGGCATCGGGCAACAGGCGAGGCACAGCCCATTCAACCATCCCATCTTCCTTAAACGGAATGCCACGCAAATCAGTTGGTTCAAGCTGCGACAAACGCACATCAACTAAAGGCACATTATGTTGATTCGCAATCTCTGCCACTAATTGAGATTTACCCACGCCCGGTGGGCCCCAAATCATAACAGGGGTATGATGACCATTTAATGCGCTAGAAAACTCGGTTTCGAGCACAGCTTGTAAATGACTAGGGCGCATGTGTTGAATTTAGCTAGTTGCCTACTGTTATCCTCTAGTTTGAACTAACTTTCGTTCGATGGTAAGTATTTATCACTACGCAGTTGCGTTCACACTCAATATGCTAGCCTTAGAAAGAGACCAAAAACGGTTAAGGTTGCATACTTTGTGGGTTGTCTGACTAATGCGTTAAAGTCAAAAACCTCAATGCTTTATCTTGCTGCATACTCTCACCAACGTGGTGTGCTTAGTCGCAATGATCCTTCTTTTCGCGTATCTCACCGGCTACTTTAAGAACGTTTCGTTTGAACGCTGTTTGAAAGGTGTTACTGGCTTAGTGATAATTAGCTTTGGCATCATGCTACCTGTTTATAGCTTGAGAAATGCCCTTCGATGTAAGCTATCGTTTCGGCGAGCGCCTCAGGTGCAACTGGTTTTGAAAACAAATAGCCTTGAATACAGTCACAACCTAAATCGACCACCTTGCTCAACTGCTCCGGCGTCTCCACCCCTTCTGCTACCGTTTCAAGGCTAAACGTTTCGGCCATACCGATAATCGTATTAACCAAAGAGAGTTGCGGTTTAGAATCGTCCAGTCTTTGAATAAACGATCGATCAATTTTTAAAAAATCGAGTGGTAAATCTTGCAAGTAACGCAGCGACGAAAACCCGGTGCCAAAATCATCGATTGACAAAGACAGCCCCAACTCTTTTAACGAGAGCAATTTTTCAACGGTTCGGTCGACCTCAACCAACATTAGGCTTTCCGTAATTTCAAGATTTAGGTAACAGGGGTCAATGCCAGCTGATTGAAAAGCGCTTTTAACTGCATCAACAAAATTACTAGAGCTAAATTGCTGCACTGACACGTTAACTGCCACTGTCAGATCGTTGAAACCCATCTCATGCCACATAGACAACTGCCGGCAGGCTTCATGCAAAACCCAGTCACCAATAGGCAGGATCAGCCCTGATTCTTCAGCAATAGGTATAAATTCTACTGGAGAGATATTCCCCCAAGTGCTGTGCTCCCATCTCAGTAACGCTTCTACTCCAAGCACACATTGACCCGACACACTCACTTTAGGTTGATAGGCTAAACGCAGCTCGTTGTTACTAATTGCTTTAGCTAATTCTTTTTCAATTGCAGCTCGTTTTTTAAACTGCTTCGCTAGTGAGTCATTAAAATACTGCACGCGGTTTTTACCTTGGCTTTTAGCTTGATACATTGCTATGTCCGCGTTTTTAAGCAAGTTACCTGCAGAATCGCTGTCGTCTGGATATAAACTGATTCCTAAGCTGGCACCTACGTTTACCGTTACGCCTTCAACTACATATTCCGCCGACAGAATCGCTATGACACTTTCTGATACTTCCAAGGCTTCTTCAAGTGAATCGACGTCTTCAAGAAGTACCGCAAACTCATCTCCACCCATACGGGCCAGTAAGTCGTCGTGTGTAAATACATACTTTAACCTTGCCGATAAACTTTGGAGTAGGGTATCGCCTACCAAGTGACCAAAAACGTCGTTAACGAATTTAAACCCATCCAGATCGATAAACAGTACCGCAACGCGGCTTTGATTTAGATTCGCGTTGGCAACAGCAGCTATTAGCTTTTCTTCAAACTGTAGCCGATTTGGCAGGCCGGTGAGACTGTCATGATAGGCTTGAAACTCAATTTTAGCTTGCAATTTTTGTTGATGTTGAGCCACTGATGTTTGGTTGCCAATTGCGCTTAGTAACGTAATATCGGCGCGCGTAAAGTCAGCCCTAGACCGATCTCTTTGAGCGACCAACACGCCCCATGAGATATCGTCGTGGACCAGCGGGATACAAACTATAGAGCCGACGTTATATTTATACCTCAGCTGCTCTAAGTTAGGGTGATTCTCGAATTCTGAATCTGATCGAGAAATGTAAACGGGCTGTTCTGATTCAAGACATTGACTAACTAGGTGGCTAACTAGGTGTTGCTTAAAAGCATCGTCCTTCTCAGTCAGGGGTGTTGCATCGACCACGTTAGCTACTTCACTATCTTGATGCGCTTTTTCAGTGGATGTCAAATTCAGATTCCCATCAATGTCAGTCTCGTAAATATGGACATGCCTCGCTCCACATACATCAACACCAACGCAACAAGCAACATCGAGGACGGTTTGAATATCGTTACTGGAATACAAGGCATCACTTAAGCGATATAAAGCTGCTTTTCGGCTTAGTTCTTCTCTGGCGTTCTTAATCAGCTTTGCGTTTTCAACGACAATGGTGGCCTGCTGCGCGAACTCTTCAAATTCGACTACGCGCTCTTGAAACTCAACGTTTATTGTCTCGTAAACGACCCCAACAACCACCTCGACCTTTCCATTCACTTTTATAGGTATTGCACAGACCTGCTTTATATGCCCAAAACCGTTCATCTTACTGCTGTATTTGTAATAGTCATCAACAACCTGTATTTCACCTCTTTCCCATGCGCTCCCCGCAATGCCTTCACCCCGAACATGCCTAAATCCTATAGGTGCTGGATTTACCCCGGAGGTTGCGACCACTTCAATGAAATCTTTTGACTCATGAACAACCGACATATAAGTTGAATCAGCCCCTAATAAGGTAATGACTTCTTGCGCTATTCGATCAAGTAACGGCACAAGCTCTTTACTATTCTCCATCTCTCTAAATAGCGAGCTCATACTTGAATGGAACGCATTTCTTCGCGCAATCTGCTCACGCTCGGTCTTAAGCTGACTCAAAGTGTTTTCTTGTTCTGAAAACGGGCGTGTTTGTTGCTCTTCTTGCATGGGTATCTAATTCTTGTCAGCAGCCTACAGTTTCGATCATTCGCCGTGCGGGTGAGTATTCTTTATAGAGCACTCAGATTTTTTCTAGTGTCAGTTCGTAGCTCTTGTGAAAATCGCATGAACACTAAATGGCACAGTAGTTCTATCGGCTGAAATGCACACACTTTCAGTAAGAGTGTTAAACGAACAACCGCGTTAAGGAATGAAGGAATTAAACGCCACTCGGGTAGGGGTGTAACAAAATATACAGGCGGTATAGACTGGAACGTCAGTGTATAACATGTTACTCGATGAAACGTAGACTAGTTCTAAGTGCAGTAATTATAGGGCTATCATTTCTGGGTGTTCCGCTTTCCATCCAATCTTGAAGGTGCGTTGCGACTTAGAAACAAGTCGATTAATTAATGGTTAAGGAAAATTCGAGAGTGCTAGGCGCTACAAACTTGGGCGATGGGAATATTACCGGGCAGGGAGCAGGTCGGATCTGCATAATAATGGTGAAGTGCTCACTGAACGAAAAGTGCCATGAAAAATCTTAGTTGCTTGGTCGTTATAACCTTATTTATGATGGGTTGCTCAGGCAGTTCTGAACCAAATCCGGATGCTGCTACCAGCGGGGATATGCCCTCTGGGAGTACCGTCAATGGTGATAACACCGTCATTGATGATAATACCGGCGATGACAATGTTGGAAGCGATAATACGCTTACAAGCAGTATTACCACTGACAACACCAATGAGTTGATACTTCAAGCGTTTGATGTGCTCACTGCTCGCGCCTATGATGCCCGCTTAACCGTTTTCCCCTACACACAGCCCGTAGCGATACCGATTAGCTACGGTGAAAACCTGACCGTGCGCAGACTGACATCAAGAACGTGTGAAAATTCTGGGCAGGTGAGCACAATCCCGGAAGCCGCCGATGACGGCTATCAAGAGCAGGCAACCTATTCCGATTGTTTAATTGGAACCGAAACACTTAATGGCAGTGTGACGTTATTCGAAGATCTGGACGATAACCCTAACGAGCTTAGTGCATTGCATAGAGATGCTCGAGAATTTTCTGATGGGTTCACCGTAAGATTTGAACCTGCTGGGCAAATGAGCGTCAGCGGCTTGTACAAACTAAAATCTTCAACCAGCTTTGCTCGTGTAGTCGGTGTAGAGAATTTTAATTATGACTTTAGTTACCCTGCTGGGCGCTTAACGGTTAGTGATGCAACGACGATACGAACTTTCAGAATGGACGGCAACAGCGATAATTTAGGACACATCGCGTACATGTCAGGTGAATTTAAAATGCGCCCGCCTGTTTTAAATGGTGCTGAGGTCAGTGTAGAGGTTACTGAGCCCTTTATAAATCAAATGTCCGCGACACAGCTAAGTTATGAGAGTGGCGTTATGCGTATCAGCGATGCTAGCACCGAGCTTGTTATTACCGCAAACAACGGCAATGCCGATACCATCTCTATCACTGCCACCATCGATGGTGGCATGCCGGTAACACGTGAAGAGCCCTGGTCAGTGTGGATGGAAGCGTTGGCGTTCGAGGCCCCCGATTTGAGAACGACAATCCCAGAAAATCCGACAAGCATTAGAAATGATCTTATTCGTGCTGATAATTACACTGACATCCTTGCTGAGGTATTTCGTGTCTATAACGGCGAGCGTTTTGGAGCGGATATTTTGGCATTGCCGCGTTACTCGTTCCCGGAGTTTGAGCTCGGGTTGCTTAACCCCAGTACCTTAGATGGTTTGTCCGAGCCGATGACGGTTTCATGCACCAATGGTGGCAGCGTAGAGCTGCGAAGCTACAAATGGGGTGCCAGGCAAATAACTGGTGGCTGGAACGCTGGATTTGCTGCATGTGACCAAGATGGTTTGCGTTACGAGGGCTCGTTTTACACAAGAAACTTTGGCAATTTCAATTACGGTTCAGTTGATGGTCTATCAGTTACCTCTAGCAACAGCACGCAAGTGTTCAAAGGTGCGCTGGATTATAAGCACACCACTAACCGAGATGGTTCGCCCACTATGTGGTACAGCTTAGCTGGCGATTACAAAGTAAGCGATAGCCGCGGCGACTACGAATTGCGCGAAGCCTCTGTCTTTTTTGGTGGTGTCTACGCTCGGACGCAATTGGCCGCAGGCAGGTTTTATTTAAAAAGCCCGGTAAGCGAAAACGCCTTTATACAGGTTCAATCACCAGAGCCGATCGTTTATCAAGGAAACGACTTTAACGCGAGTAACGGTCAATTATTCGAATGGGGTACGCTTGTGATCTCAGCAGGAAATGGTAATCGACTAACGCTTAAGGCGAGCAACGGTGATGATGATACGTTTGACACAGTCGTGGACCAACCAGGCCAACCTCCACTGCGTGTCACCCATAATTGGGCTGACTGGCAGCAACCGTTATCGTTTAACTTTGATTTGCATAGGCGCTAGATGATCGATTGAAGTATCGCTCGATATCTCACTGGTATAGATGCCATCACAACTAGTAGTGCTCGCTTTTCCCGATTGGGAGAACATCCATAGGCCGATGAAGGCTGCGATGGCAATGATGATGAGTTGGTTGCGTTTCATAATGTCTCCTTATGAGCGACTGGTCAGCTGTGCCTGTTAGGGACGGCGGTCATTGTCCAAGTAGTTTGCTCGGCGATAGGCAATATACAGTTGCTGGATGGCATAGGCTGACAAAACAATGGTGAACAGCAACACAGGGAGAGCCAGTACCGACAATATGTTCTCTAGGCTGTTGGCAACACGTTGCATTCCGAGATTGCTGACAAGCTGCTCACTGTGCGCGGTGTAGACCATGGCCCATAGGCAGGCTGCAGAGCCCAGCAATCCGATCACCAGCAGGAAAATATGCAAGCGCACAAAAACACTGAGCTTGTTAGCTGAACGTGTCCTGGCATCTTGTGAAGCCAGAAACCCCGTATCATTGGTATTAAGCTTTTTTGGGGATTTTCGCGAACGGCTAGACGGCGCCCGTGCACCAGATGCGGATGCGCTATCGTTGGATTTTCGAGAAACACGGGACTTCAGACCCTTTGGATCCAAAGGTTTTAGCGATTTATTCTTCCGTACCTCTGCCTTTGAAATTACCTTGGGCGAGTTGAGGTCCCGCGAAAACAGGTGCTTCAGACCCGGCCTGTCCAATTTGTTCAGCGGTTTCTTCATTCCAGCGCCAAGCTTCCTTGAAAGTGACTAGTCAATACTATGACAGGAGAAACTTATCACAACAGTGGAGGGCAATAACAGGGTTTTAGTCCTAAATTAGGGTGCGCGTATTAAAAACGCATCATTCAGCGCAAGAATTGTCCATTCCCGTAACAAACTAGGGATGGATGCTGCCAGCTAGCACGGCTAGAGCTTTGCGTAACAACGCTGAATCCCCAGCATCACCTTTTCCGGTACAAGGGTAACTTCTGGAGCGTTATTTCCTATGGCGCAGCTTGTTCGTCTGGCCCAGTTGCGGGGAATCTGGCGAGCCCGTTTACGAACCGATTGTTTGATCCGGCAAGCGAGATCTGACCTGACACCCAAATTGAATCTTCGGCTACAGCAATTCCCCATACACCAAAAAACCCTTCGATTCTCCATGCCTGCTCGAGAGGGAAGCCTGGAGCGTCAAGGCGAAAGCTGTGAAATTTGTGGGCAACAACGATCTCCGGATCTAGGCTCTGTACTGCCTCTACCGGTATCGGGTTGGTCAAGGAGCCAAAGAATTCGCCATGATGAGCCACGTACACAAGGTCGCCAACTACTTTCAGCCCTTGCGTATCACCGGTTCCATCATATTGGTAAAGTAGTGCACCATCGTGGGAGTGAAAGCCTAGATGGTTAGGCCCGCCCCAAGCGACGATGACGTGGTCTTCAGTCACGGCGATGTCGCGTACTTTTACACGGCTGGTCTTTTCTACAATCGGGGTAAACCTTTCCGGCCGCACAGATGCACCTTCACTTGTATCCACCACCAGCATTGAGACCGTAGTGTTTCGATTCGTCGTTGGTACGTCAACATCATTGATCGACAAAAAGTTACCACCGAGATACACCGCATCACCAGATGGCGAAAGCGTTACCGCTTGTACCAGCGCTTCTCTGCCATTGTTAAAGCCGCCGCGAACTTTGGGTTTCCATAAGCGATCCGGAGTACCCTCATGTGAAAGTCGCGCAACATGGTTCAGGGACACGTTTTCAATACGGGAAAATTGACCGCCAACGTAGATATAATTCTCGTTTACAGCGATATCGAGCACTCGCCCGGGATCCGAGCCCACTCTGATGTCAACTGAAAAATCCAGAGCGCCGGTCTGGGCATCAAGAGCCAGCAATCCAAAATCCCCACCCACGTATACGTTGTCTCCGTTAGGTGAGAGCACTAGCGCTCGAACAACGCTGTCCACTTCAAGTGGTATTTGAAATGTCGATATTGGCTGACCAGTGATGGCATTAAGCGCAGCGAGCCAAGGTCGATCTGTTACTGAGCCGTTGAGCGTAGGCTTGATACCTTCGAAGTCACCACCGACCAACAGCACGTCATCTATTCGCAGTAGTACTCTGCCCCAACTGGATAAAGGCTCTGATGCATTGAAGTCAAGCGTGGGTGCTGGCCCATGCAGCATCCAAGCATTGTTGTCAGCATTGTTTGAGTAAAGCCTAGGCGCGGGAGGTACAGCGACCGTTAGAGTTGCTGTGTTAGAAGATATTGTTCCGGTGCTGTTGCTGACTTCAACCGAATACTGCCTGCCATTGTCGACAACAGAAGTGGCGAACACGGTCATGGAGTTTGCGTTCTCGCCTGTAATTGGCAATCCATCGACAAACCATTGATAGGCTAAAGAGCCTCTGCCAGTAGCGTCAACTGAGAATTCTGCATCATCACCTATGAGTACTGTTGCATCTGTGGGCTGCTGTGTTATCGCAAGCTCAAGGTTTGCCTCTAATGTCGCGGTGTAGTTTGCAATGCCATCGGTAGACCACAATCCGATGAAGTACGCAGTGTTTGCTTCTAGTGCGCCTGTCCACGTGCCGGGAGTCGGCCCTTGGATGGTTGGACTTACATCTGTCCCATCCATTTCCTTCACTTTGAATCTAACGTCAGCGTCACTGTCCCATGTCACAGTAATGGTGTGTTCCGTTGCGGCGAGGGAATCGAAATCCAAACGCTCATAACGCGGGCCGGCGTTTCTTTGGGAATCCACGATTCCTTGACCCAGATCTACGATCGTTGGCTGGAGTGTATTTTCGTCAACGCTAAGAAGAGCGTAGTCGGACGATATAATGGTGCCAGTGACGTCAGAAATATTGACCGTGTAGGTGTTGCCGGAATCATTTATTCCTACTGAGGTGAGAGTTAAGGTACTTTGAGTGGCACTTGGGATTGCTTCGTTGTTGGCAAACCACTGATAACTAAGTAGTCCATTCCCCGAGGCTTCTACCGTGAAGGTGGCACTGTCACCTTCGGTCACAGTAAGATCAGCGGGGTGGCTAATAATCATAAGCGGCGTAGGTTCAGCAACGGTGAGTTCAGCACTAACGAGAGTGAAATCACCATTGTTGTCGTCGGTGACTACGACCGCGTAAGTACCGGCAGCATCCGTTGCAACATCAGTGAGTAATAAATTGGTATTCGTAGCGCCAGCAATTTCCACATCATTGAATAACCATTGATAGCTAATTGCGTCGCTACCTGTGGCCTCAACCGTGAATTCAGCGTTAGCTCCCATATTGACTGTCAAGTCTGAAGGCTCACTTAATATTGATATCGAAGGCGTGATGTCGACATTTGCCTCGATGGTTGCGGTGTAGCTTGCAATGCCATCGCTTGACCACAATCCGATGAAATAGGAAGTGTTCGCTTCCAGAACACCAGTCCATGAGCCTGGATTGGTTTCTCGAATGGTTGGGCTTAGATTTGTGCCATCCTGTTTCTTTACTTTAAATCTGATGTCTGCGTTGCTGTCCCACGTCACAGTAATGGTATGTTCCGTTGCTGCGAGTGAATCAAAATCCAATCGGACATACCGGGGGCCAGCGTTTCTTGCCGAATCTAGAGTGGCTTGACCGATGGTTACGATCGTGGCCGCTGCGGCTGGTTGAGCTATGGCGGGTGATCCGATCAACGCTAGAAAGGATACTGGCAATATTGAAATAGCCAGCAATGAAGCTACTGGTCTAACATTCAGTAAAAATTTTTTTCCGAAAATCATTGAGGCCTGCCAGTCAAGAAAATGTATACGCAAAATTATGTATACGCAGAACCTGTCAAGCTCTTCTCCCGCATACGATACAGAGATCGTACTTCCGATTTACAATCTAAAAACACATAATCAACATATGGTTGAGCGCGTGAGTATGTATCATTATTTAGTAAAATTCTGGCTTTTCCTGAGCGCTCCCCTGGATATTTGAACCAGTCGATGCTTCGAGCGAACTGAAACACTCACTGTGAGAATGCAGTCGCACTTGGGTGATTTTATCAACGCGAATTGTAGTGCTTACCTAACGTAATTTCTCATTGAGAAACCGAGTAAATACTGCACGCCGATTTTATACCGCGGCTCTTAGCGTTGCTTTTGCATCGCGCCATAGCGTCATCATTGGCTTGAGCTTGTGTAGCACTGCCCCCGGCTATACCCGATGCCCAACTACGACCTTCTACTGTTACTGCGGCAGCACTGTATTTGGCTCTTTTGTCGATGGCAGCTTTGACTCGGTAGTTAATATCTAGTTTCAACAAAAGTACACGCGTGGAATTATGAAGCTGCACTGGTTTGATTCTGTTATCAACATGGGTTTGAGATAATCCTTTTGTCTCTGAGTTAGAAAAGTAAGTTGATTTAACTTACAGTCAGTTGTGGTAGCTCGACGCATATGGCTACTATAGTCACAAACTGTGGAGGATGATTGTTAGGTCACAAACTTTACAGAAATGGCCTATTTTGGACAAGTGGTAGGAGGCACAACTGAGCGGAATAAGTGATTCAATGCCAACCTTTTAGTACACTGTTGCGCTGTCAGCTATGACAAATTTCACAGCGATAGGCCACTAACAGTAATCAAGACAAGGACTGGAGATGCCCAAAAATAAGGATATATTCGACAAGCGCGGAAGGGATTTAACCCATCTGGCGTCTGAGTCCAAACTCGATCAACCGTTGCATCGAGAAAAGTTGATTGATCAGGTTATAGCATCATTTGATCGTAAACGATCTGTCCTGTTGACTGGCGCGCAAGGTATTGGCAAGAGCGCAGTAATTCACGGTGTTGCTCATCGTCTGGCAAAGCAATCGTCGAAAGCTAAAAAAAGGCGTCTGATCGAGTTGTCCACTGGTGAGGCTTTGTCTGGCACGAAGTATTTGGGTGAATGGGAAAGCAAAGCGGCTAAGGTAGTGGAGAGTGCGATTCCTAGTAAGGCAGTGATTTATTACACCGACATATGGAACCTGCCGCATACCGGTAAGTCGGCGAACAATCCATCAAATCTTTTCGACTTTTATCAACCCAGCATGAACGAACATGGGTTGTTGCTAATAGGTGAGGTGTCGCCTGAGAATCTAATCAAGGCTCAGAACACGGCTGGATTTCTGGAGATGTTCGACATCATACCGGTTGACTCACTTAACGATTCTGAGGTTCGGGACATTGTTAAAGAACGGGCATCGGAACTGCGACTATCGCTGAATAATGAATCACTCAAGCGCACGATTGATGTTTGCAAGCAGTTTCTTTCCACAAATGATGGGCCAGGCCAATCATTGCGATTGCTTGATCGCATCAAGCACTATGAGAACGAGAAACGTTCGCTTGGTGAAGCCGAAGCAATAACTCCTGAATTTGTAGACAAGGTTTTTTCGATTTATTCGGGGTTGCCATTGTTTGTTGTTAACGACAGGCAAACACTTAAGGTGAGCGAAATACGAAAGTGGTTTCGCGAGCGGGTGATTGGTCAGGAGGTAGCCATTGAGTCGATTGTCGAGTCCATCGTCATGTTTAAAGCCGCCATTAATGACCCGGCTAAGCCGCTTGGCGCATTTTTGTTTGTTGGTCCAACCGGTGTTGGTAAAACAGAGCTAGCCAAAGCACTGGCTATTTTTCTGTTCGGAAGTGAACGGCGACTGCTGCGTTTCGATATGTCAGAGTTTTCTGACTACAACTCGTTTCAAGTGCTAGTTGGAGACCCAAGCAAACCCAATGTGCCAGCCCGACTAACCGATCCGGTTCAACAGCAACCCTTCCAAGTGGTTCTGTTTGATGAGCTTGAAAAAGGGCATACCAATATCCGCGACTTGCTTTTGCAAATTCTTGATGAAGGTCGGTTAAGTGATGCCAGTGGAAAGGTAGCGAGCTTCAAGAATACGTTTGTTATCGTTACGTCAAATGTAGGTGCTCGGGAAGCCAGTCGTCAAAGCATCGGATTTGGTGATGGGAATAACGACATACAGAATAACGAAAAACTACGCGAAGGCCTTGAAGCGTTTTTCAGGCCGGAGTTTCTTAATCGATTTCAAGATATCGTGCCGTTTCACCCATTGCGTCGTGAACATGTTGAACGCATTGTGCGTAAGGAAATCCGCTTAGTGTTGGGTAGGCGTGGTATCAGCGCAAGAAACATTGCTGTCGACCTAACGGATGCGATTATTGAACGTGTATCCGAGCAGGGCTACGATGTGCGCTATGGTGCAAGAGCACTGAAACGAGAAATTGAAAGACAAGTGGTCATGCCAATCGCTACGATTTTGGCTGAACAGGATCTTCCTCCGGGCTCCATACTTAAAGTTGACGCTAAAGTTCAATCAAGCGGCAAAACCAGTAGCAGTTCAAGCACATCAGTGCGAGTGCTGAATACCGAACAGAGTAACGCTCACAAGAGAGCCCATCAAGCTATCAAGGATGATGATGGTTCGATTATTGATCGCCCTGCCGTGTTAAGTAGGCTCAAACAATCGCGACGACAAATCAAAGCGATCAGGGCGGTGTTGGATGAGTCGGGGTTTGCTGCAAAATTACAGTCTCTGGAATTGCAACGACAGGACCCAGAACTCTGGGCAAGTATTGATACTGCTAATAGTGTCATCAGCGAGTTGGATATGCTTCGTTCGGTATCACAGAGAATCGAAACCTTACATGATCAATTAACTGAAATAAGTGAGCCGTTAACTGATACTTGTAGCCGTGGAACGATCATAACAACCAATAAACGGTTGCAGAGATTCAACACTCAAATTCAAACCGCTCATAGGGAGTTGGTGGTCATCGCTTATGATACGCCTCATGATGTCATCGTTGAGATTAGTCCGATTGGGGGTGCTTACGCGACGCAAAGAAATGCCCTTTTCGAGCTCTACCAAACCTGGGCTCAATGGCGAAATTACACCATGCAAATGCTGCATGAGCCAATGGAAGATTCAGAATCGATCATGTTCAGTCTTGAAGGTGCCTACTGCAATGGGTATCTTAAACGCGAGAGCGGCACTCACCGATTCAGACGGCAGGGATCTTCAGCAGCCGCTATTCGAGTTCGAGTCACTCCTTGGTTAGCTATTCGGTGCCAAGCTGAGTTTGAATCGCGCACAGCCCTTAAGCAAACCGGTCAGCTTGGCGGTCGTATTAAATCACGAACCGTTGTTAAAAGCCCGAGCCGGTTTGTGCTTCAGAATGAGAATACCCTAGAGCGTAACCGTGAGTTCGCGACAAGCTACGTGCAATCATGGTTTGAAAGAGTTGCTGATGTAGATGAAAATATTCGGCGATATGATGAGGACCCCTTCTTGGTCAAGGACCATCTGACGGAACAGAAGTTCAATCGACGCGACTGCTTAAAGCCCGATGTATTTCATGAGTTATTGTGTCAGAGGGTAGATGTCTCTGCATAGATAGGCCAGATGCGAATGGTAGATACGCTACGACTGGCCCAACATAAGGCCAGCGGGTGCGTCAAATCACGGATGAGCGAGAACATACTGGAAAATTAATGCCGATTAGCGTTTAATGCTTCCATACTCATAATAGCAACCGTTCTGGAGGATCAAAATGGCAAAATTGGCAATCACAGCAGCAATCGCACTTTTGTGTGCCTCAGCCCTTGCACAGGCAGGTGGGCACACTGAAGCAGAAGCACAGATTGAAAAACTACAGCAGGAGAAAAAAATCCTCGCAACCAGGCTCAGCAATGCCATCGCCTTCTCTAAAGAACGAGCGACTCAGCTGGAAGCCGCTAACAGCAGGCAGGCGGCTATGAGTACTGGGATAACTAGCGCGATAGCCCAATCTAAAAAGAAGTCAGCACAAATAAAGATGCTGCAACAACAACTGACCTCAGAAAAGAACAAGAGCAAGATGCTAGGCAGCAGGCTCAGCAACGCCATCGCCTTCTCTAAAGAACGAGCGTCACAGCTGGAAGCCGCCACCAGCAAACAAATGCATATGAGCACAGGGATCACTAGCGCGATAGCTCGATCTAAAAAGAAGTCAGCGCAAATAAATACGCTTCGACAACAACTCGACTCAGAAAAGAAAAAGAGCAAGTTTCTAGGCAGCAGACTCAGCAACGCCATCGCCTTTTCTAAAGAACGAGCTACACGGCTTGAAGCCGCTACTAGCAAGCAGATGGCTATGAGCACCGGAATCACAGGCGCTTTGGCCCAATCTAAAAGAAAGACAGCGAAAATGAGTGTGCTGCAACAACAACTAGGCTCAGAAAAAAACAAGAACAAGGCTTTAAGCAAAAGACTCCGAAACGCGATCGCGTTTTCCAAACAAAGAGCAACGCTGGTTGATTCACAGCAGCAAGAAGAATCAGACTGGGCTGCTTCCGTTAGCGCCAATCTGGATGCTGCTATCGGTGGTGTTCAAGGCACAACGGTCAGTTCTAACTCTGATAACAGTGTCAATGTGCAGGTGGGTAACAACGGCTTGTTCCGTACGGGTGGCACTGCGCTGAGTGCTGGAGGGTCAGAGTTACTGTCGACAATTGCGCAGCAACTATCCGCTTTAGATTCCAACATTACGGTGGTTGGTCATACTGATAACGTTCCGGTAGGTAGTAGCAGCCGTTTCAGCAGCAACGAAGAGCTGTCATTGGCCCGTGCTCTTTCGACCCTGCAGTTCCTTCGCAATCAAGGAATCCAAAGCGAACAACTTTCCGCAGCCGGTTTTGGTGCAGGAAGTCCGCTGGCAGGAAATGACACAGCAGAGGGCAGAGCACAGAATCGTCGCGTAGAAATTGTTTTAAGAAAACAATAACTTACTGGCAGGGTACGCCCCTGTGTTTTAGGCCAGAGGATGGTGTCTTCTGGGTCCAGTTCAGGCGTGAATTTAAGGCCGAGTCGCTACAATGATGTAATGGCTTACATTTTTAACGACGAGCGTCGAAATACCAAAGTTAAGATCCTGTTGACTTGTTATTGTTGGTTGAGCATAGTGAGGCGATATCGGTCGTTTGCCCGGTTACAACGAATCGCTATAAACATAAAACTTATCTTTCTCTTGGAGGAACTATGAAACTTAAAAATCTTCTCAGTGCAGCAGCACTGAGTACGGTAATGGCGGTTAGCACCGTAAATGCCGAAACTACCATTCGCGTGCAATCGGTTCTGTCAGACACGGCTGATGAAGTGTTCATGCTGAAAGAATTCGCT
>CALGND010000109.1 GCA_937958675.1 uncultured Granulosicoccaceae bacterium | reverse complement strand
AGCGCAATAACCCTTATAGGAATCATCCAGTATGTTTGGTATCGCTTCTGCAGCACCCATGTTAGTTACCGCCCTAGTAAGGTTAATAGCTGAAGATCGCAAGTTCTGTACCACTAGCATATTACTAACCTGCTGGTAGCTTCCAGTAACCGTTAGCAATTGTGTTCTTGCCCCGAATCAGTGCTAAGCCACACTCTAGACACTATTATTAACAACAGTAATATGTTTGGTACAAAACTTGATGGACACGCAATGAAACACTATGTCCAGAGCATTGGTAGCCAAGATATCTTGCAACTGGAAAAACGTCTCTAAATTCGTGAAAGAGAGTGAACTGGAATATAAAATGGCACAATCAGCGCAGCCTCAAGAGGAAACAACTTCTAGTGAAGAGCTACCTCTTGCTTCGGATAACGTTGCACGCATCGCGGAAATCCGGAAACCCAATCTAATCATCGCTGGCGCTCAGAAATCTGGTACTACCTGGTTGCATCGAGCGCTTCGAGATCATCCTGAATTTTATACATCCGTTAAGAAGGAACTCAACTTTTTTAATAAAGTGGATCTTTATAATAATGCGGATGCGCTAAAAGAGTATCTCGACAACTTCGAACGAGCTGGGCAACAAACGTATGTAGCAGAATCTACCCCTCACTACCTCTGGGTACGCGAGAACACAGAGCCTTACGATCCAAGCTCGGAGCCAAAGACCTCCGGCGCGTTTATAAAGAAAGTACTACCAGACGCAAAAATAGTTTTTTTACTGCGTGACCCGGTATCACGAGCGGTCTCTGCGTTCCACCATCATTTTGCAATGGGACGCCTTGATGCGACCGCCACTATAGATGAAGTTGGCAAACAATACGGTATCATTGATATAGGGCACTATGCTCGTCATCTTGCTTATTGGAAGAATATTTTTACAGACAACCTATATATTTACACCTACGACGAGCTAAAGAGCGATGCTCAACAATTTTTATCGCACTTGTTCAATGATTTGGGTGTTGAAGATCAAAGCGAAGTTATAGCCAATCAGCTCGCGATCGCAAAAATTAATTCCAAGCAGAATATTAAATCCCGTAACGATGAGCTCGTCGCAACTGAGTTTCCTCGTGTGTCTTTGGAACAATTGAAAAATCTGGTACGTTTGTACGAACCGGATATTGCATACGTAGAAGACTATCTGTCGGTGGATCTTTCTCATTGGAGAGACGCCGATAGCATTCATGATTCTATCGTGTATAAATAACTCGCTAAGCAAGTCGAGCGATCGCTCGACTCAAATCCGTATCAAAGCACTTGTTAGTTTTCTAAGTTTTTATGCGACCCATCGCAATATGGCAGCTTGTTACTATGCTTACATTGGCACAAATACGCATCACCGCTCTTCTCTGACGTAAACACCATTGGCTTAAAATCAGTATCCTTATGCGATCCATCACAAAATGGTTGCTTTGCAGATTTCCCGCAGCTGCAGAAGAAATACTTTTCACCTTCGGTGAGTGAGACTACCGCAGGTTTTCTATCTGCAATTTCTGGCTTCATAGTGATCGACCCAATTAAACGATTAGCATCACAATACCACTTTGTTGTGTTCCTGGCAGTATAGTGTTAGCTATTACGCTTAAATAATCGCACGCCTGACCACCGCCGATATCCATTCACTGATAATAACAGCAACAAAAATAACCAACAAAATAAGCGACACCTGAGGCCATGCAAGGGTGTTTAATGAACCTTGTAATTGCAAGCCAATACCACCTGCTCCAACCAAACCTAATACCGTTGATTCTCGAATATTAATGTCCCATCGAAATACAGTGATACCCGCAAACGCAGGCATGATCTGTGGCACGATGCCATAACTCATTATTTGCCAGCGGCTTGCACCCGTAGCCGTGATGGCCTCTACCTGATCTACGTTAATTTCCTCAATGGCTTCGTACAATAGCTTTGCAACAAAGCCAATGGATCGCAGCGCGATTGCGATAGTGCCGGCAAGAATTCCAGGGCCGATAATTGCCACCAGCAGCAGCGCCCAGATCAATGAATTAATTGAACGCGAAGTCACGATAAATAACAGAGCGATCGGCCTAATAAGCGTTGCACTCGGCGTGGTATTTCTAGCGGCTAAAAACGCAACGGGTACGGCAAAAACCAATGACAAGGCAGTGCCAATCGTCGCCACATTTAGGGTATCCCACAGAGGCTTCCATATTTTATCGAGATAGGACCAACGTGGTGGTGTGGCCCTGCCCCAAATATCAGCGGCAATTCGTGGGGCGTCGTAAACAAAATACCATTCGGTCCGGTTAGAGATGAACATCCAACACGCTACGAATATAGCCACAAACACCAACCAAGCAAACCAGATGAGCAGTTGCTTACCAGTGGTACGCCTTTGCCATACAGGTTTTAGCGAGGTATTGGTATCAGTGTTCATCATTGCACCCACCGACGAATAATGCTGGAGCTGTATTCAAGAATCATCACGATCACAATAATGGTGATAATAATAGCGGCTGCGGTATCAAACTCATACCGATCAAACGCTGTGTTTAATGTAGCGCCAATGCCGCCGGCTCCCACAAGGCCAAGCACAGCGGATTCGCGAAAGTTAATATCCAATCGATACATCGACAAGCCGATCAAACGTGGCATCACCTGCGGTTGCACAGCGTAATTAATCCATTGAAGCCAACTCGCACCGGTTGCCTTAACTGCCTCCGCTTGGCCTTTGTCCATGGCTTCTATATCTTCAGCTAATAGTTTTGCCAAGAACCCGATGGTGGCAAACGATAAGGTGATAAAACCTGCTAATGGGCCAAAACCAAATATTGCCACCATCAAAATGGCCACGATGATTTCATGTAATGCTCTAGATATCGCGATGATTGTCCTGCAAAAAAGATAGATAGGTAACGGCGCTAAATTACTGGCAGCACCCAGCGCAATCGGTATGGATATCATGATGCCAACAACGGTCGACGTGACTGTCATAATGATACTTTCAGTCATACCTTCGATAAGGTCACTACGCCTGGACACAAAATCGGGGTTTGCAAACGCTTTTATAAATTTCCAGCCGCGCTCCACGCCTTCAGCAACACGCGCCCAGTTAACATCATATGAGCCCACCGCAAAATACAGATAGATGAGCGTAAATATCAGTAGTCCATAACGCAACCAAGGACGCTCTATGGCGGGCGGTTTGCGCCAAGTTCTGACACCAGACGTGGTTATTGCTTCAGACATCATTCGCCACAATCGTAATGCCCATGTCCTTGACCGTCGCGATGATCTCTTCTACCCGCTCGGGGTCGACGATACCCTCAGGAAGGAGATCGTGCACCTCTTCGTAGCTTAAGAACCCTTGCTCTTTACCCTTTGCGATTAATTCTTTGTAGCCTAAATCGTTCATGTCATCATCGACGGCTTTATCCTGGCTAGTCGCCTCCCAGTCTTCTTCTCCATAGATCTGGGTTAATACAGATGAATCGAGGCTTTCAGGGGAACCATCAAACACCACTTCACCGGCTTGCAATCCAACAATACGTTGCACAAACAATTTGGCAAGTGCCACATCGTGAATGTTGATAATGGCCGACAATCCTCGCTCCTCGCAGAGCTCGCAAATTAGTCGCATGATTTGTCGGGAAGTTTTCGGATCTAGCGATGCCGTAGGCTCATCTACCAGTAGCAGTTCTGGATTTTGAATTAGCGCTCGCGCTATTCCAACACGCTGTCTCTGCCCACCTGATAATTCATCAGCACGTTTGTTAACCATATGGTCAAGCCCGACTCGCTCAAGCAGTCGAAATGCTTCGTCAATATCAGCTTGAGGGTACTTACGGAAAAAGCTTGCCCAAAATCCAACGTACCCTAGCCGGCCAGACAACACGTTTTCCATTACTGACAAACGTTCGACTAGAGCATACTCTTGAAAAATCATGCCTATTCTTCGCCTGGCTTTGCGTAACTTCCGGCTGCCCATTCGTTGTAGCTGAGCGCCATTTAAATCGATGCTCCCAGAGCTTGGCTCAACCAATCTATTGACACAACGGATTAAGGTACTTTTGCCTGCACCGCTTGGGCCAATCAAACCAAGCACTTGTCCATCCGGCACATCAAGGCTGACATTTTTAAGCGCATCGTCGCCTGTTTTATAACGCTTAGACAGCTCTTTAATTTGTAACATGGTGTTATTGCTCGCTAAAAAGCCTCTGGTAAATACCAGAGGCTTGGCGGTTCAATCTTATGAGAAACAAAATTAGAGAGTCAAACTAGCCACAGCTGTAAGAGACGCCGTTTGCTTTGTCGATAGTACGGATAACATCCCAGTGTGACTGGTATGTGATGGGTAGAAACTTACCTTCTTTTGACTTTTCAAATTCAACTTTTAATGAAGTCGGCGTGCCATCTTCATTAACCCACTTAAACGAAAAGAAAGACTCTTCAATCTTCTTTTGTAGATCAGGGTGAAGATTGTGAGCCACGCCGAAGCCAGTTGTGGGGAATGTCTGAGACTTATAGATTGTGACTACGTCTTCTTCTTTGATAACGTCTCGGGCGATCATACGGGCCTTAACCGAATTGGCTATTGATGCAGCAGGATAATCCTTGTTTGCAACACCCAGAATAGAGTTATCGTGTTTGCCGGAATATACTGGGTCGAAGTCAGTTTCAGCCAACATACTGAATTCAGCTTTTAGTATCGCCGATGGAGCCTTAAACCCTGAATTAGATGTTGGTGATGTAAAGGCCAATGTTTTTCCTTTTATATCTTCAACTTTCTCAATGCCACTGCCTGGATAGGTAATGATCTCCATCTCATAGCCAAAGGTGTCGTCCTCTCTACCCATAATGACAAATGATCGAAAACCGGCACAGTTAACGGCAAGTGGATTTGAGCCAGTGTTAAATCCTGCAATATGCAATCGACCAGAACGCATCGCTTCGATTTGCGCAGCATTCGATTGAACAGGAAAAAATTGAACTTTCTTACCAGTTACTGCTTCCATATGAGTCAGAAAGTCAGACCATGCCTCTTTGTACACCGCCGGATCTTCAACCGGTGTATAGGCAAAGACTAAGGTATTTGGATCGACCCATTTTGATTCATCTGTTGGTATATCGGCCACGAGATCGCCATCAACATCGCAGTAACGTTCGTCTAAATCACCACGCGGGCAATCCTGAGCGCTGACTACAGCAGGTGTGAATCCGAAAACTAACAACGAGACTGCAACAAGCCCTACAATTTTTCTTGGTACCATGCTTTACTTCCTCCGTGCGATTTATCGATAGTAGCCAATATAAGCTACCTGTTTATACATATACACATACTTTCATAAGCCATACGTAAACAATTTTGCTTGTTGAGCAGTTTTCTTATTTTGTCAATTCGAATACCGCAACTTGCGCGGCTTTCGAACGATGCACCAACCCACCAAAACGGTTTCGACAAATATACACAATTACCCGCACCAATCAAATAGGCTTTTGCTTAGCCCCATCGCTAGCCAAACTACGCAACCGCAACCTACACAGCAATGTCACTGAAAACAAGTACAAGCCGATCTTCCAAACGCTCGAGGTAATCAGGGATATACGATTTTGAATGAGCAATGGCCAATAAGAGGACATTTTGGACCAAAATTGATTTTATCTAGCGGCAACAGGTTTCTAAACACTTTAAGCACTAGAAATAACACGCCTTCGGTAATATCGAGGCCAAAAGTGAAACGGGTGTAAACCACGTTAAATACTTGACTTTAACTATCTTTCTTTTGAGATACCTTACTCCTGTCATACCACAGATAACACATTACTCTGGAGCGAGTAGCGCCCGGCACGAGCAACAGTAATACTTGCTTAAAGAACTGCCACGGCGAAAACCAGTCAATCTTCCGCGCTGACGACACTACCGGAGCAACAGTTTGGATAACAAACTGTTGCTCACGAATTTTTGCAAGCTTTCGCAAACGTTTAGATAAATGCAACTCCTCTGCTGCAAAGTGCTTTTCATCAAAGCCACCCACCGATTCAAATGCTTCTTTGGTGCAATAGATAAAACAACCCGCAGCAGTAGAAGATTTAACTGACCACCAGTTCCAGAAACGAAGCACTAGTGTTGGTAACCTGGGCATGTCTCTATCCATAGCAACGGTAGAGCCCCCACCAATCACTTTGCCGCTAGAAAGCGCTTGTAGAGCCGCCGTTAGCAACTCTGGCGAAATGATGGTATCGGCATCAATAAACACCAGCCACTTGGCTTTAGAGGCTTGCGCGCCTGTGTTTCTTGCACGAGCAATTTGGTTCATAGGTTCAAACACAACCTGGGCACCTGCGTCGCTTGCTATGGCAGCGGTGTCATCGCTTGAATTATTATCGACAACGATAACCTCCCCACTCAAACCGTTACTAGTGCTTTGGCTAGCCAGTGCAACGTGTACAGCATCCAACGTTGTTTTGATATGCTCTGATTCATTCCAGGCAGGAATGACAATGGAAAATTTCAAGGACATGCCTGCAACTGCGATTAAAATACACCTCTATTGTAGAGTAGCATTGGCTATTGATAAGAGAATTAAAGTTCTGATCACACGTATTCACACTAGCAAACCAATATTGGCGCTAAGCATCGGTTTTGTTGCGTCAATCATAACTATCGCCTCTGTACACAGCGCAGAGTTATCCAACGTTTCGCTAATCAATGTTCAAGTAAGTACTAACAGCGCTCGATCAGATATCGCCAACCCACCACTACCTAACGGCCCAAGCAACGAATTTCACCCAGCTCGATTAGCTTTTGATACCACTGGGGAGCACGGCTGGGGCCCCGGTAGGCCATGGTGGCGAATCGATTGGCCTGAGGCAGAAATGCATTTTCTACAAGGTCTCACTCGATACACCGCTATCAACTCCGCCGCTGATAGCGTGCACCTAGAGTTAAGTGACGACTCAATTTTCGATTATCCATGGTTGTTTGCTCAGCAGGCTGGACGCTGGAAGCTTGACGATGCCAGTGCACATCGCCTAGGTGAATATTTACTCAGAGGTGGTTTTATGTTGGCCGATGATATTCATGGCCCGGCCGCGTGGGATACTTTTGCAGCAGCCATGCGGCGCGCTCTACCTGATTCACGTATTGAGGATATCGAACCCGGTGACAGTGTGATTAATATCCTCTACGATCTGGACAATCGCGTTCAAATCCCAGGGCGGCGTCATATCATAAGCAATGACGGCCGCGGCAACGTAGAAGTGCAAATGCCTTTTCGGCCACATAAGTGGAAAGGAATAAAGGACACTAGCGGGCGTTGGATCGTGGCGATTAACTACAATATGGATATGGGCGATTCGTGGGAACATGCAGACGATCCCTTCTACCCGCTAGACATGACTTCTTTAGGATATCAGCTAGGAATCAATTATATTATTTACGCCTTGACGCACTAAGTCATCACTTTCACACTGTCGATGTGATCTGTACTAACGCCAAGTTCGCGTTACACAATTAAAGAGACTCTTAATGAATTCTAATACTTATGATTTTTCAGGCCAAGTGGCTGTTATTACTGGTGGTTGTAATGGCATCGGCGCAGCCGTTGCCGAACGCTTGGTTCAGTCACGTGCAAAAGTTGCACTCTGGGATGTTGATATCTCTCAAGCTGAAGAGCGAGTTAATGCGTTGCCCTCTGATAGTTGCAAACTAGTTCAAGTGGATATCTGCGACCCAGCTAGCGTTGAAGCAGCCTTGCAACAAACGCAATCACATTTTAGCCAAGTCGATGTGTTAGTTAATAGTGCTGGCATTGCCGGCCCCAACAGCCCATTGGCTGATTACCCAGTCGATATGTGGCGAAAGGTTCAATCGGTTAATGTTGATGGTACGTTTCACTGTTGCAAAGCGGTTGTTCCGGGGATGATCAGCCGCAACTATGGACGCATCATTAATATTGCATCAGTTGCAGGTAAAGAAGGTAACCCTAACGCATCAGCTTATTCCACATCAAAAGCCGCAGTTATCGCAATGACTAAATCACTAGGTAAAGAACTTGCCGAGCATGACATAGCAGTCAATTGTGTTACGCCAGCAGCCGCTAAGACGCGAATCTTCGATCAGATGAGCCAGGAATTTATCGACTACATGCTCTCAAAAATTCCGCGGGGGCGTTTTGTAACCGTGGAGGAAATCGCAAGTATGATTACTTGGGCTGTTTCAGCTGAAAATTCTTTTACTACCGGCGCGGTGTTTGATCTATCGGGTGGACGAGCAACTTACTGAGCATTTGCCAAAAGCCTCCCTCAATGGCTTTTGCAACACGCAATTAGTTTTCGCTAGAGCCTTTATCTTTAGGGCCGTAGTTTGCAAATTTAGCAACTACGGTTTCGATCTCTTCGTCGGATAGTATCTCCAATGTATCTAGGCTTCTGCCTAAATAATATTGCTTCGATAAGGTTTCCAACTCCACTGCAGCCCACATAGCCTTATCCAACGTTTTGCCAGCGACCACCATGCCATGGTTAGCTAGCAAGCACGCGCAACGTTCGTGCATCGCTTCAAGAATATTTACCGATAGCTCCTCTGTCCCAAAGGTTGCGTAAGGTGCACATTGCACTGTATTACCGCCAAACGCCGCAATCATATAGTGACAAGCCGGGATATTTAATCGCGCCATCGACAATACCGTTGCATACGTTGAATGCGTATGCACTACTGCACTATATAAAGGGTTGCTTTGCAAAATTGCACGATGAAAATGCCATTCTGAGGACGGTGCATAGTGTCCTTCCCATTCATAGCGGTTATGTTCGAGTGACATCTGCACAATGTCTTGTGGTTGCAATTGGCCATACGGTACTCCACTTGGTGTGATTAACATGGAATCCTTATGACGCACGCTAATATTGCCGGACGTTCCTTGATTCAACCCCGATTCATTCATCCACAAACACTGCTTTATTATTTGTTCTCGTAGTTGCCACTGCGTGGCCCAGTCATCCATATCATTAATAGCCATTGTGTGCCTATAGTCTCTTAGTTGCCGTTATCATGAGAGAACGCGCAGTGCGCTCGTCGGTTATTAAGCCGGTGAGAATGCCACTATTAAGCACCGACTGAATCGCCTTCGTCTTACTGACACCACCGGCGACTGCGATCACCTGCGAACCTCTGATATCCTCTACCGAAAGACCCATTGTTCGCTTAGTCAAACTTGTATTAACAGGCGTGCCATCTTTGGCAAAAAAATTGCCGACAAGCTCACCAACTCCACCTCCTTCCTTTACTGTTTTAACATCGATTTCATCGACCATTTCAGTGGTTAACAGTGTTGAGTTGGATTGAACAGAACCAATGCCCGCTATCTTCACTGACGTATTACGGGCCATCTCCATAACCTCTCGCAACCCTCGCTGACCCATTAGCACTTCTTTGTCTTCAATCGTATCGGTAGCAAACGGAACCGGTAGAACATACGCCTGAGCACCCGTTCGTTCGGCTAACAAATGCATAACGTCGTAAGGGTTGGCTGAAAACTTTCTAGAGAACCCGCCTAGTAAAGAAACGAATTGAACATCTGTATCGCGAATACGCGGAATGTTTTCTACACAGGCGGCCATAGTGCGGCCGTGGCCGACCCCGACAGAGCTCACACTCGAGTCGTTTAACAAACGGCGAAGATACTGCCCACCTGCTGGACCAAGCGCCTTTAAAGGAAGTTCGTCATTGTCAAAGTCAGGCACTACCTCGCAGTATGTAAGACCGTATCGAGACGATAGGCTCTCTTCAAGCTGAATACACTCCGCCACGTCACCATCAATAAAGACCTTGACAATACCCTCACGGTTTGCGCGGGTAATTAAGCGATGCGCCTTTAGCTTAGATAAACCCAGCTTTTCAGCCACTTCAGCCTGCGTCAAGCCGCCAGCGTAGTACATCCAAGCTGCTCGTACCGCTAAACCCGAGTCATCTGACGCAGATGTGGCGTTTTTGGCAGTGTGGACATTTTGGGGCATAGTGGCTCGATCGCGAGATTGATATTAATAGCAGGGCTTGATAATAATTTCACGATACGCGAGTATGTGTCAAGGCTGGAACTTTGCAAAGCCGACAACGATTGGCTAACACTGAGATAAAGACAGCAACGCAACACTGAAAAATAACAGGCACAAGCAATAAAAGTAATTGTATGAGAGAACTGGCAACACCAATTTTCACACAGAGTTCGTGCAACGATGAGTAGTCGCGCTCTGCTGCCTCGCTGGTTAACCTCTGAGCACCCACTGCCTTGGTTGTTTCCTGTCACGTCTCTGCTTTTGGTGTTTGGTCTTTATCCAATACTCTACTCTCTGTGGCTTTCGTTTTTTAAACGAAACCCAGCGACGCGCAAAGAAAAGTTTATGCCGTCGTATAACTGGGAAAAACTATTTTCGGATGACCGAGTATGGGATGCCATACAAATTACTTTTACCTATGCGTTTATCGCCCTAGCCCTTCAGTTAATACTAGGCTTGGCCATTGCGTTGCTACTCGATAGCGATAAGAAAGGCTATGGCGTGCTCCGAGCGTTAATGACACTACCACTTGTGGTGCCACCGGCTGTAACCGGCATGATGTTTTTATTAATGTACGACAGTTCATTTGGTGTCATTAGTAACGCTCTCTACTCGCTAAATCTACTATCACCTAGCGCACCTATTCTGGGCACAGGATCGACTGCATTGTGGGGAGTCATCGTTGCGGACACTTGGCAATGGACGCCGTTTATGGTGCTCATAATGCTGGCAGGGTTACGGGCCTTGCCCAAAGAACCCTTTGAAGCTGCCGCAATCGATGGAGCATCGAGTTTCCAGTCCTTTATCTTTTTGACTCTGCCAATGATGTCAAAAATCATTGCCTTAGCGGTTTTAATACGCGGCATCGATCTTTTTAGAATCTTTGACTACGTAAAAGTCATGACTGATAGTGGCCCAGGTACAGCCACGGAAACACTCACTGCATACGCAGGTACGGTGTATTTCAAGAGTGCTAATTTTCCCTACGCCTCTACAGTCGCGCTCGGCACATTGATACTGGTTCTGTTAACCGCGACCCTGTTTATCAAAGTCTTTAAGGTTAGATTCTGATGTCCACTGACACCATAAAAAGTGTAGCGAGATACTTTGTGTCGATCACTATCGTTTTAGTGTTCGTATTCCCAATCGCATGGTTTGGCTTAACATCGATAAAACCAGTATCTGCAGTGTTTAATAAAGACCGTGTAGTGGTGTTCGATTTTCAACCTACGTTTGACAACTACCGCGTCACCATCCTAGGCGGCAAAAAGTCAGACACCAAAGCTGACTCCGGTATTTTGATGGGCACCAGCGGAGAAGGTGCATACGACGGTCGCGGTTCGATCGTGTCATCACTCATTATCGCTGTATGCTCCACAATTCTAGCAACCAGCATTTCACTACTAGCCGCATACGCCCTTTCTAGACTAGCGTTCCGAGGGTCGCAAGGTTATATGCATTGGATATTATCCCAGCGTTTTCTGCCGCCAATCGCCATCATCATTCCGCTTGTTTTTATATTCAGAGACTTAGGCTTGAGGGATACCCACTTTGGGATCATTATCGCTCACACACTAATCAACATTCCGATTGCTTTATTAATACTGAAATCGTTTTTTGATGATGTGCCCAGAGAAGTTGATCAAGCCGCAATGATTGATGGCGCAACACGATTTCAGTGCTTCTATATGGTCGTGCTTCCGATGGTTAAAGGGGGCGTGGCGGCAACAGCAGTATTGTGCTTTATATTTTCGTGGACCGAATTCTTGTTGTCGTTATTCTTAACTAATTCGATTCGCACAATACCAGTAAAAATAACAACGTTTGTCACATCAACCGGATCCGAATGGGGATATATCTCCGCTTTGGGCACGGCTGCAATTATCCCAGGGTTCATATTCATTCTTCTCGTGCAAAACCATTTAGTGCGAGGTTTGACGATGGGCGCCATAAAAGACTGATGCGCTAATGCATCGACACCACTGAAAGGAGAGGTTAATGAGCTTTAAACGGTTTAAAAAGCAGAACTTCATTATCGATTCTGCAAATGCGTTCACGGCTGGAAAAATTTCCAAACGTGATTTTCTTAAAAAAATGGGTATTGCTGGAGTAGGTATTTCTGCATATTCCGCAGGCATGCTTGGTAGCGGGAGTCGACCATTTTTTGGAAATATGGCGCACGCTGCTGAAAACAATACACCTGAAGATGTGGCAAATTTTCTGCGCGAAGCAGGCAAGCCTTTTGCCGGCACAACCATACGATACACATCAGAGGCAACCCCGCCAACGAATGTGCTAAACGAGCTCAAAAGCGAGTTCACTGAACTAACAGGAATAAATGTCGAAATTGAAATTGTTCCATTAGAGCAAGTGCTTGCCAAAGCCACACAAGATGTTCAGGGGGAGCTTGGTACTTACGATATTTATTATCTTGATCAAGCTTGGACGTCTACGTTTGCGCAAGACTGTATAGACCCGGTAGCGTATTACAACGATAACCCAGACCTAGCTATGCCTGGATTCGACTTCGACGACTTCTCTAAGCCATTGGTGGAAGGTATCTCTGAGTACGAAGGGAAGTGGATTGGCTTACCTTTCGATATTCCGATTTTCACGTTGATGTACCGCAAAGACATACTTGAAAAGCACGGTATTGAGATACCGCGAACATACGAAGATTTCACAGCAGCGGTTGAGATGATTACGGCGGCTGAGAAAGAGAACAACATTTACGGCACTGGCCTTCAAGCAAAATCCGGCCACTACTCGCTTGAGTGTGATTGGACTCAAGCGGTATGGGGTCACGGTGGTTCCATATTTGGTGCTGACAAAAACTTCTCAGGAAATGATGAAGCCGGTATCGCAGGCCTTGAGTGGTATCAAAACCTGCTTAAGAATTCTCCCGCTGCATCGGTCACCTCTACTTGGGATGGGCAATGGCAAATGGGTGCGTCTGGCCAGATAGCACTTTGCCAAAGCTGGGCTGAATTTTTCCCAGGTTGGAATGCGGATGATTCTGAAGTTAAAGGCTTGTGGGAAATGGCTAAGCCACTCGAAGGTAGCGCAAGTTTGCGCTCTCGCGACGACGTAGGTTTTGGTGAAATCCCTGGTTGGGGCCATCAAGGCGGCTCAAGTATTGCTCTGTCTCGTTACTCTAAAAATGTCGACGCAGCATGGCTATTCCTACAGTGGGCATGCTCTAAAGACATCATGACTCGTTGTACGCTTGCGGGTGGTTTTGCACCGATGAGAAACTCCTCATACGAAGATCCACGCATAGTAGAACGTAAAGGTCTTGAGGGCAGCGGAACAACACGTCACCTAGATACAGTTAAATGGACCATCGACAATGTCATGGCCTCTGAGCCTGATCTTCCGATTTGGGCTGGTGTGGCTAACAACGAAATCCCTACTGAGCTTGGCAAACTACTCACCGGCCAAGACTACGGCGGTGACGCTAAAAAGTGCATGGATCAAGTTGCCAAACTGGTTGACGCAGTCGTAGACGAGGCCGAACTAGGCTAGCGACTAATACAACGTCACTCTGCCCGATTATTCAGCAAATTGTTGGGCGGAGTGACGTCTCTACCGTACACATAACATTCACCCGTGATCAACTGCTATGGCTTCAGTAAAAGTATCGAATTTGGAAAAGGCTTACGGCGCTATCAAGGTGCTGCACCAACTCGATCTGGAAGTGGAAGAAGGTAAATTTGTCGTACTTCTTGGGCCATCGGGCTGTGGAAAATCTACATTGCTTCGTATGATCGCTGGCCTTGAATCGGTCACCGGCGGTGACATTTTATTTGACGACACCCGAGTTAACGATGTGCATGTGAAAGATCGCAATATTGCCATGGTGTTTCAAAACTATGCCTTGTATGCGCATATGTCAGTTAGAAAAAATATGGCGTTTTCTATGCGCTTGAAGAAGATCGATAAAAAAACTCAAGACGAAAAAGTGAAATGGGCCTCATCAATATTAGGGCTAGACGATTACCTTGATCGACTCCCGAAAGAACTTTCTGGCGGCCAGAGACAACGTGTGGCCATGGGCCGAGCCATAGTGCGAGATCCAGATGTATTTTTGTTTGACGAACCGTTATCTAACCTTGATGCAAAGTTGCGTGTGCAGATGCGCACCGAGATCAAGGACTTACATCAACGATTAAAAACAACCACAGTTTACGTCACACATGATCAGATCGAAGCCATGACAATGGCAGACGAAGTGGTAATAATGCGCGATGGCTATATCGAACAAAGTGGTACGCCAATGGAGGTTTACGACAAGCCTAACAATCTCTTTGTCGCACAGTTTATTGGATCCCCCACAATGAATACACTTGAGTGTCAAGTGGCAGAGGAAAACGGCTTGCTTTATGCAGCACTGGATAATATTCGATTGCCATTGCCAACGGATCGTAATTTACAAGTAGGCCAAGCGCTCTTCTATGGCATTCGCCCTGAACATCTGCAAGTATCCAAAATTTCGCCAAATACTAATGGTGCCACCACTGAATCTCCACTAACCGGAAGCGTCAAAGTGGTTGAGCCTACGGGACCAGAAACGCATCTTTACTTAAAACTCTCAGACCGCGACATTTGTGCGATCACTCGCGATCGGATTGAAATACAACCCGGTGATGAAATTTATCTTCAGCCGGATCTATCTCACGTTCATTTATTTGACCGTGAAACTAAACAAGCGATTTAAAGGCAAGCGCTTAAACACGGTCGCTTATTAGGAATAAAAATAACACTTACAACCCACAGCCTAAGTTATCACTTTTAAAAACGGGCAAATATGGAGAGAACATAGTGACCAGCAGTAAAGCACTGTTTATACATGGTGCTGGAGACATCCAAATTAGTGATTTCATACCTGACTCCCCTACAGATACCGAGGTGATGGTTAACGTGGCTGCGGTGGGCGTTTGTGGAAGTGATTTGCATTACTACAAAGATGGTGGAATCGGTGGAGCAACTATTCAATCACCCTTTATCCCAGGGCACGAATTTGCAGCTTATGTGACACAGGACATCCCCGAGATGGACATTCAACTAGGTGAGTTGGTTGCAGTGGATCCCGCATCACCTTGTCATGCGTGCGAATGGTGCGTGCGTGGTTATCACAATCTTTGCCCAAAGGTTAGCTTTATCGGCGCACCACCGTTCAATGGCGCCATGACAAATGCACTGCCAGTACCAAAAAAATCACTAATCAAACTCCCTCAAGGGATAAACGCTGAGCAAGGCGCCATGCTCGAACCCCTAGGTGTTTGTATTCACGCAATTGATTTGGCTAAGCCTAAATTGATGGAATCGATCGCGGTAATCGGTTGTGGTGGTATCGGGCTTGGCATCATTCAGCTATTGGTAAAAACCGGCTGTCATCACATCATCGCGATAGACCCACAAGATCACCGAACCGCTAAAGCGCTATCAATTGGCGCAAATGCAGCGGGCGCATCTATCGATGCAGTCAATGATGCAACCAATTATCGAGGCTGCGACCTCGTGATTGAGGCAAGCAATTCCCCCGACGGTATGGGCGATGCGATTATGGCTGCAGCGATTGGTGGTCGGGTAGTGTTGGTAGGCATTCCTGATGGAGATACCTACACGCCCTTCCCTGCGGCCCAAGCTCGCCGACGCGGATTAGACGTACGATTTTCACGGCGAATGGGGGATGTATATGATCGAGCCATAGCACTCGTACATCACAATCATATCGATGTCGATACGCTTATCACGCATCGATTTTCAGTCGAAGACTCTGAATCAGCATTCAAACTTCAGGTAAATAACGCACCAAGTTTAATCAAAAGCATGATTTTACCCAATCAAACTGGAAGCCATTGAGTACAAGGAACATCACATGACGAAACCACTTATCGCAATAACAGGTGCTAGCTCAGGTATTGGTGAGGCAACTGCCCGCGCTTTTTCGAACGCTGGCCACCCATTGCTATTAATGGCCAGAAGGCTTGACCGTATGCAAGCCCTGCAATTACCCAATTGCCTCTGCCAACAAGTGGACGTACGAGATAGAGACGCGATTGCCAAAGCGGTAAAGCTTGCAGAAGAAACCTACGGCCCGGTGGATTGCTTATTCAACAATGCCGGTGTTGCCAGGCTTGCAGACATAGGGAATCAAGATCCACTTGAATGGGATGAGACGGTTGATATTAATATTAAAGGTGTGATGAATGCACTACACCCGTTTATCAATAGTATGAAAGAGCGTAAAACGGGCACGATTGTGAATATGAGTTCCATCGCTGGCCGTAAGGTTTATCCTGACCACACGGTATATTGCGGCAGCAAGTTTTTCGTTCACGCCATATCAGAAAGTATTCGAGGCTATTTAGCGCCCCACAATGTGCGCGTCATCGTGATCTCTCCAGGCGTTATTGAAACAGAAGTGCTGGATCACGTCACTGATCCAAACACGTTAAAGGCATACAAAGAAAACAAAGTTCACATCGGTGGTGGTATATCTGCAAGCCACGTCGCTGACATGATTTTATTCGCCTACCAAATGCCACAAAACGTGCTTATCCAAGAAATGGTTGTTACTCCGACTCGACAAGAGTACTGATCAATGAAAGACGAACTCGTCATCGGACTGGATAGTTCTACACAAAGCACCAAGGCTATCGCTTGGAATGCAGCAGGCGAACACATCGCAGAAGGCAAGGCAAGCATTCAACTTCATAATCCAAGGCTCGATTGTTTCGAACAAGATCCAAGCGATTGGTGGAGCGCCTGTATCACGGCACTCAAAGAATGTATTGAACAGATTCAAGCAAAGGGACTAAACCCGGCTTCCATAAAGAGCTTAGCGATCTCTAATCAACGCGAGACCCTGGCCTTTATTGGGAAAGATGGAGAACCCACTTATCCCGCCATTGCCTGGTTAGACGAACGCAGCCGCGAACAAGTCAGGACCTTCTCTGAGCGTTTTGGTGCAGAAGAGATACATCGTATAACAGGCCGCCCACCTGATCTTACGCCGGGTTTATATCGATTTCAATGGATGAAAGAAAACGAACCTGATGTCTGGGCCAAGACTCAATATTTTATTGACGTGCAATCGTACTTAGTGCAAAAACTCTGCGGAGGAACCTACCGAACCGGATGGATCAGCGCCGACCCAATGGGCATAGTTGATATGCGTTCACATACATGGTCAAAGCCATTGCTTGAAGCACTTGAACTGGATGAATCTCGGCTGCCCACACTACATGCACCGGGCACACTATTAGGTAGCATTCTGCCAGCCGTCGCACAAGAGACTGGCTTGCCCGAATCCATGACTATTTATGCGGCCGGTGGCGATGGTCAATGTGCAGGCCTCGGTACCGCGTGCACCACCCCCAACCGTGCTTACATCAATCTAGGAACAGCCATTGTATGCGGGGTTTGGTCGCCCGAGTACCGATATAGCATCAATTGGCGCACAGAACTAGCCGCTCAAGGTGAAGGTTATATTTTTGAAAACTGTTTGCGATCAGGTGCGTTCCTGCTTAATTGGTTTGTCGATCAGTTTGTTGCGCGCGGCAAAGCCGATGCAGCAGTATTCGACTCTTTGGAGCAAGCGGCCAATCAACTACCCATAGGTTCCGATGGACTAATGGTTCAGCCCTATTTTTCAGGCGCGATGGACCCGCACTGGGATGCCTCGGCACGAGGTGTGATGATCGGCTTGAGCGGCAGTCATACTGAGGCTCATATCTATCGCGCAATTCTCGAAGCAATCACCATCGACCAAGTCATTAGTACGGAGGATACTGAAAATGATTTAGGTTACAAAATCGATCACTACTTGGCGATTGGCGGCGGTGCGAATAGCGCATTGTGGCGACAACTACTGGCAGACGTATCAGGCAAGCCGGTATTAGTGAGTCAAACCATCGAGGCATCAGCGCTAGGCGCTGGAATGATTGCAGCGTTTGGTGCCGGTTGGTATCCCAGCATCACACAGGCCGCCACATCCATGTCTGGATCGACGGTTGAATATAAACCGAATGCCGCCAACTACTCGCGCTACAGAGAACTGCTAAACATCTACCGAAAGTTATATAAAGCTACTGCAGAGATTAACCATGATCTTGTGAGCTTTGCAGCATGCTAATTCACTTAAAAGGAATCACATGACCGACCATTCAGGCATTCTGAGCGATCTAGTCAATGGCGATTGGACAGAACCCAGCACCGGCAAGAAATATGATATCGGTATCAAAGATATCATTATTCGTGAGAGCTTAGATGGCGCAGAAGCCGCGCTAATAGCCAAACACCACAAGGGAAAATCCATCACAGTTGTTTCAGACCCCTTCACGCACGAAGCGTTGGGACGCAGAATAGTTAAAGCACTGGAAGCTGATGGGCAGAACGTCAAGGAGTACGTTTGGGAGCAGCCGAGCTGTTCAGAAGAAGGTGTGAAACATCTGCGTGAAGTCACACGAAACTGCGAAGCTCGAATTGCAGTGGGTTCGGGCACCATAAACGACACGGTTAAGTATGCTTGCTTTCTTGATGAGCGTGACTATTCGGTCTTCGCAACATCACCAATGAACGCATTCACTACTGGCACGGCATCGGTATCATTTGATGGCTTCAAAAAATCGATCACTTGCCGTGGCGCCCAAGGCGCATTTTTTGATCTATCAACACTTGCGCAATGCCCAAGACCATTAATTTCAGCTGCGTTCGCCGACGTGATTTGTCGCACCACTGCGCAAGTCGATTGGTTGATGTCACACATCTTGTTTAACACACCCTACACAGACACCCCGTATACACTATTGGCGTACGATGAACAAGACATGATAGACAACGCGAGCAATATGCTCTCTGGAGATCTTGCAGCGCTAGGTATGCTGACGCGCATATCAGCCATCATGGGTTTGGGAACGCGATTCTTTGATACAACGCACAGCGGGAGCATGGCTGAACACATGATCTCTCATTACATCGACATGTTTGCAGGAGATAAGCACCCTAGATCATCCCATGGTGAACAAGTCGGAATTGCTACTATCACAATGTCGAAATTACAAAACTCAGTATTGTGCAACGACAAGCCACCGCATATGCGTCCAACCAATTTAGACGCAAATGCAATGCTCGAACGATTTGGACCAAAGCTTGCCGATAACATGATGAGCGAAACTGCTAAGAAAGCACTGGATCAAAAAAAAGCCGATCTACTGAACACACGTTTTGATTCGGAATGGGACAGCATCCGCTCAAAGCTACAAGCCGTCATGTTACCTTACGAAAACCTGAACAATGCAATGAAGGCTGCAGGATGTCAACGCACGGCTACTGAGCTAAAGCTCGATAATGATTTCTATCGAGAGGCCGTTACCGGTGCTCGCTATATTAGAGACCGCTTTAGTATGCTGGACTTGGTCGACGACAGTACTGGCTTAGAGCCTTTTGTTAACGATATGCCTATCTAACTTGAAGGCAAAGGTGATATTTTTGAAATGCCCAAAATAATCATACTCGGTGCCGGTGTCATGGGCAGTGCTCTAGCCACTGTTGCTGCTGCAAATAATCATGTAACCCTAGTCGGATCACCTCTCGACGACAACATTATTGATGAATTAAAACGCAGCAAGCAGCATCCAACTTTACAAGTTGAGCTACCTGGTGTTGTAGCCGCTACTTCAAACGAAATTGATGAAGCCACATTGGCTAATGCCGACGTTATTGTTATCGGTGTGAGTAGCCCAGGTGTTGAATGGGCACTCAGCGCAATTCAGCACTACAAAGCAAGGCCGGGCATCATAGCATTGGTAACGAAGGGCCTAGTGCCGGCTGAGCATGATCATTTGCCGCCTCAAACATATGCCCAAACAGTCAATAAAAGACTCACCCACCCCGCTGGAGCCATCGTGGGCATTGGTGGCCCATGTATAGCGCGTGAGCTAGCCTTGGGCTATCCAACCTGCGTCAGTTTTGCATCAAACAAGCTATCTGCCGCCACGCGACTTCGTGAGCTACTAAAAACAGACTTTTACCACATCACCACGCACTCTGATTTCACTGGCTTAGAGGCCTGTGCTGCGCTTAAAAACTTTATGTGCATCGGCGTTAGCGCCATGTATACGTCTTATTCGCTAGAGGACGGCTACGCAAAGAATCCATTAGCTGGGCTGTTCAATCAAGCGGTACACGAAATAGCAACCTTGAGCGACTGGATTAAACAGGGTGCCAATTGCGCAAACGCTGAGCGTATTCCCAATCAACACATTGCCTTTGATCTTGCAGGGCTTGGGGATTTACATGTAACGGTAGGCGGCGGTCGTAACAGCCGCTTAGGGCAATACCTGGGTACGGGCAGGTTGTTAGAGGAGATTCTTCAATCTGATATGCATCAAATTACAGTGGAAGGTGTCGATACCGGCAGGCAGTTACTGCCAGGTATTAGAGCGGCGTGTAAAAACGGCTCGCTGAACCACACGGATTTGCCATTAACCAGTGCAATTCTAGATGTCATCGAACACGGGCAAGCATTCGAGTTTAGCTTTGAATCATTATCAGGATAGCCATCCTCGCATGGGCGAGGATCCATTGCACAACCAAGATTAGATCCCGGAACGCCGGGCCGCCCCCTTCGCGGGAATGACAAGCAGAGGTCGAGTATGAAAATAGCAATAGCCGGTGATAGTGCCGGTGTTGAACTAGCAAATATTTTGGCGAAACATCTGAGTAATAAATTTGATGTAACAGAGCTTTCAAGCAACACAGAATTGCCAAACGAGCTGTACGCCAACCTTAGCGATCGGGTGTGCTCCGAACTAAGTAAAGCAAAATTCGATCGAGCTATATTGGTGTGCGGCACTGGCATCGGCGTGTGTATATCGGCCAATAAGGTGCCCGGGATACGTGCAGCCTTGTGCCACGATACTTATTCAGCTGAGCGAGCCGCGCTTTCAAACAATGCTCAAGTTATTACTTTGGGGGCACGCGTCGTTGGCAGTGAGCTAGCCAAAGCCATAGTAGATACATTTTTAGCCAATACGTTTGATACAAAGGGTAGATCGGCGTCTAATGTGGCGGCGATCGACGAGCTTGACGCCAAATATAATCATCCTCAGTAATTACCCAGCGAAGAAATATCGTATTATCTTTATCTCGGACCATTGGACTAATGACTATGGAATGCTGTGGACCGGGCTACTCATCCCCTGCTGAGGCGATGAAAGCCCCAAGAGAGAAACTGCTTTACACCATCGCCATCTACACCGGCACTGGCATTCAAAAACCAGATTATCTGGCAACAATAGATAATGATCCCGCTAGCCCAACTTATTCGCAAGTGATCAGCCGCTGCGAGATGCCGGGCATCGGTGATGAGCTGCACCACATGGGATGGAACGCTTGTTCATCGTGTTTTGATGACAGCACCATGAGCCGACAGTACATGTTGGTACCCGGTGTGCGTTCATCCAATATTCATGTTATCGACTGTGCAACTGATCCACGTAATCCCACGCTCTTTAAAGTAATCGACGGCGCGAAGATCAAAGCTAAAACGAATCTTAGTGCACCACATACCATTCACTGCCTAGGGTCTGAGATCATTATTTCAATGCTGGGCGATGCAAACGGTGATGCACCCGGCGGCTATCTTCATTTAAACAAGGACTTTGAAATTCTCGGCCGCTGGGAAAACTCAATGGGTGATATACCCTTCGGTTACGACTTCTGGTACCAGCCGCGCCATAACGTTATGGTTTCGTCCGAATGGGCAGCACCTAATACCTTTATGCCAGGGTTTGATCTAGAAGAAGTTGGGCACCTTAAATACGGCAGGCGCTTACACCTTTGGGATTTTGAGAAAAAAGAACCCAAACAAACATTTTACCTAGGCGAAGATGGCCTGATACCGCTGGAGGTTCGCTTTCATCACAACCCTGATTCTACCCATGGGTTTTGTGGTGCAGCCTTAAGCGCCAATATCATTCATTGGTGGAAAGACAACAACGACGAATGGCAGTGGGAAAAGATCATTGATGTAGAGAACGAGCCCCATCCTGATTGGCCTATCCCTGTGCCAGGTGTTATATCTGTCATTTTATTAAGTATGGATGATAAGTTTCTTTACCTTTGTAACTGGCTACACGGCGATATTCGCCAATACAATATCGAAGATCCTCATAACCCTGTGCTAACAGGGCAAGTATGGCTCGGCGGTTTGTTAGATAAAGCCCCTGCTGTAAACGGCGTTAAGGTCACGGGTGGCCCACAGATGATTCAGCTATCACTTGATGGAAAGCGCTTATACGTCACCACATCACTGTTTAGCACTTGGGATAATCAGTTCTACCCCGAGATCCGTACAAATGGCGGCTGTATGTTGATGGTTAACTGCGACACTGACAATGGCGGAATGGAGATCGATCAAAATTTCTTGGTTGATTTTGGTAAGGAACCCAACGGCCCGTCACGTTGCCATGAGACGCGCTACCCCGGTGGTGATTGTACGAGCGACATTTGGTTATGAGTACGCAAAATGCTTTCACAGTGACGTTGGCTAATCGCAGTAACGCTAGCTTTGAAGTGAACGCGCATCGGCCATTATTGGATACGTTACGCAAGCAAGGTGTTGATCTACCTTACGGATGTAAATACGGTGGCTGCATTACCTGTGCTGCAAAATTGATTACAGGTGAAGTCGATCAGGCTAAGCAAGTGGCACTAAACAACCGCCAGATAAAAGATGGCTATGTCATTCTATGTGTAGCAAAACCAAAATCCGACATCACCATCGAGATTGGAGTAGAAAGCCATGACAAGCTTTACCGCAATCCGTTTCTTGACCCGCTAGAGCCGCACGAACTTAAGGCAGATATTGCAACGCCGAAGGATCAATAGTATGGATCACACACAGCCCTACACTGATGAATACCTGCAAACTATTCTTAAATCAGTCAAGACAATCGCAATGGTAGGTGCAAGCCCTGACAAAACTAAGTTCAGTTACGGCGTATTGCGTGTGCTGAGCGAAACTGGCTACGACATGATCCCAGTTAACCCTCGTGAAGGTTTAAAGGAGATCCGCGGTATTCCAGTATATCCATCGCTATCAGCAATCGATCGGCCAGTCGATATGGTGGAAGTGTTTCGACGCTCTGAAGATCTAATGAGTGTCACCAAGGAAGCTATCGAAATTGGTGCAAAAGTAATATGGGCACAGATCGGCGTGGTCGATCATGACGCCGCAAAGCTTGCCGAGGATGCCGGGCTTAAGGTCGTCATGAATAGATGTCCCAAGATTGAGTTGTTCAGGCCATTTTGGAAACCTAAGCTGCATTTGGAAATTTAAAACAGCTAATCTAGCGTATGTAGCTTCTCTGCTGAACATGTCAACTATCTCAAGCCCAATAGGGGCTTGAGATGGTCATATTAGCTTACGATGCTTAAAACTTTACACGGAAGCCCAGCGCAGCAAGATCGACAGATTCTGCATTGTCTATATCGGAATCTAGCTGTCGATACGTAACAAAGCCTTCAGTGCTAGTACCTAACTTTTTTGCGTACGTTACACCAACGGTATCAGCCTCAGCATCACCTCTTTCGCCAATACCATAATCCACTGTAAAAGCATTTGATCCAACTTTGTAACCAAGCTTGAGTGTCGTGGCATTTTGATCTGGACCAGCCTCTGCGTTATCACGATCAGACCATGCAAGGGTTGCATTTAAGCCATTGGCTAGCAGAACCGATGCAGACAAACCAAATACCTCGGCATCGTTCGCAAAATCTTGTGCATCGACATAAAAAATGGCTGAGCTCATTTTTGCACTACCTACGTTGCCGTTGTACCGAGCGGCAAGTTCATAGGCATTACCTTGATCCAAGCTTGCCGAAAATGCTACACCAGAAAACGAGGGTGTGTCATACCGAAGCCGATTAACGCGGCTTATTCCGTCATTCATGGTAAAAATGCTGTCCCAGGTAATATTTTCGTCGGCAGTTTCGCCTTCCACTATCACGTAGTTGCCCCAGTTATCTTGGTGGTTAGAGCTCGAGCTAAGCGCGGTACCAGAAAGATCTGATTCTGTCCCACCATTACTTGCGCCATCCCCTTTACCCATTGAAACCTTACCGAAACTGCCAGAGATGTAGACGTCCTGGAGGCGGTTATCAATGAAGTCATCGTTGCCGCCATTGGTTTGAGCACCACCAGCACTTGCAAATGCCGGATTAGATTGGAGCTGCTGCTCTAGTTTAAAGCCAATAGTGTTGCCGCTATCTAATAACTCCTCACCAGTGATTCGAAATCGACTTCCCGACCAGCCAATATCTTGATGCTGAACTTCATCACCTATCGCATCATTTGGTGCAACAACCATTCTGCTCACTTGCCCAGATACTTTAAAATCTATGGCTTGAGCATTCGTTGCAATGGCAAGCGTGCCTAAAACAGCAGCGACTTTAATTGCGATAGTTCGTTTGTTTGAATAGAGCATTGACACTTCCCCTTAATAATCTAGTTAACGTCGATCGCGAAATAGTTCGGATCACAGCGATTGAATTTCAAATACTGTGTTTAAGTTGACGCGACTCTGTCTTCATCGTTCACTGGCAACAAGAGCGAAATTTGGCTTAAATATTTGTATAGATTGAATTTTCTAATCGACTAATGGAAAGGCATTCAAAGCACATCGTTATGTGCAGTGTTACTCCACAAAGCAATATTGATAACTATCAGCATGTTACGAAGAGAAATAAATTGGGGGTTTTTATCTAACACTACCAATGCTAATTGGCCATTGATCACTCAGCTATGAAGTAATCAACGATTTTTATTTTTATCAAATATTTGTAAGAATTCGGACAAGCTATGGAAAGTAATTTATGTAGCGACCGGGTAAAAATAGAATGGATGCAATATATCCAATTAACGGATAGACTTTGAATCACAAAACACAGAGACCGACCAATGTCTACCGATGCCTCAGAAATCATATTGCATAACTACCCTCAGTCCCCCGTTGCCGAAAAAATTCGGGTGGCGTTTGGCATTAAGGGGCTTGCTTGGCGCGATGTAGAAATACCCCGCCTACCACCCAAGCCACTGCTGACTGCATTAACTGGTGGCTATCGACGCACACCGGTTATGCAAATTGGTGCTGATATCTACTGCGATAGCCAGTGCATTATTCGTGAATTAGAACGACGTCATCCAACGCCAACATTTATGCCCAGCAATGACACCGGGCTGATGTGGTGCCTTAGTCGCTGGACCGATGGCGAGTTATTTAGCTTAGGCGTAAAGATTGTGCTAGGTGCTGCTGGGGATGATTTACCAAAGGATTTCGCAGAAGATCGCGGGCGGCTCTATTTAGGTGATGATTGGGCGGCTGGCCTTAAGCAAGCTAATGCTCAGCTACCGCACCTTGTGGCTCAGCTACGTGCCCCACTTATCTGGCTTGACAACAACCTAAGTGATGGCCGCGCATTTCTAACCGGCTCAGAAGCTGCTGCCATTGATGCCCAGTTTTATCATGTTATCTGGTTTATTCGTGGTCGCTGGGAGGGTGGGCCTACTCTACTTTCCCAATTTAAACACCTTGAGCGCTGGGAGAAGAACGTCAACGCAATTGGGCATGGCACAGTGACCTCTCTTGCGCCCGAAGAAGCATTGGCATTGGCGCTCAACTCACAACCAAACAGCGCTAGCACAGTAATGGAGAACGAACCGCAAGGCTTAACAGTAGGCACAGCTGTATCAATTGGGCCAGATGTGGAAAGCGGTGAACAATTTGTAGCAGGCACTGTACGTTATGCAGATGCGGAAACCGTATCGATAGAGCGTACCAGCGATGAGGTAGGATCCGTATGTGTACACTTTCCTCGCACTGGATACCGAATAGAAGTTTAGCGAAAGAGGCTTAGTTATGGATGCGGAGGGATTGTTTTACATCCCTCCGCAGTTAGTTTGACAACGTACTTGTACGGTGCTTAGCTAAGGTGATGCACAGGTGCTAACTCATACACCGGGGTGGGTATCTCTTCCATTCTCGCTTTTATCTGCAACGATAAAAACTGTGAGTAATGGCGTGACTGATGTAAATTGCCACCATGGAACCACAAGCCATTTTGTTGCAGCGGCTTCCACATGTTGCGAAGCTCACCTTCCCACGGACCAGGATCCTTTGTGGTATCAGAGCCAAGCCCCCAGCACTTACCCACCTTATCGGCAACATCTTGGCTAATCAGATCAGCCGCCCAGCCATTCATTGATGTGTAACCAGTTGCCATCACAATAAGGTCAGCGGGTAACTCGCTACCATCATCGAATACCACACCGTTTTCGGTAATCTCTTTAACAGCCACTCCACTTTTAAGTTTTATTTTGCCATCAGCCACCATTTCAGATGCGCCAACATCAATATAATAACCAGAGCCTCGGCGTAGGTACTTCATAAAGAGCCCTGAGCCATCTTCACCAAAATCGAGCATAAATCCAGCTTTTTCAAGTCGATCGTAAAGATCCTTATCTCTGATCGCCATTTCTTCATAAACAGGAATATGAAAGCCATGCATGATTTTATAGGGCACTGAAGCGAATATTAAATCCGCCTTGTGGTGATCAATTCCATTGGCTACCGCGTCTTCAGAATACAAACCACCTAAGGCTAACTCCATCAAGGTGTCAGATTTAGCGATGTGCGTGCTACTACGCTGTACCATTGTGACATCACCTCCCTGCTCTACCAATGCCCCGCAGATATCGTGTGCAGAATTATTGGAACCAATGACTATAACCTTCTTATCTTTATAAGCATCTGGCCCGGGGTGCTGGCTTGAATGCTGTATCTCGCCTTTGAATTTATCTTGCCCCGCAAACTGAGGAATATTGGCTTGTGCTGACATGCCAGTAGCCAATACAAGCTGTTTAGGCTTAAGTGTAATCGCCTTACCCTCACGCTCCACCTTCACCGTCCATTCGCCTGCGGTTTCATCGTACGTTGCGGATTGGCAGACGGTGGAACTCCAATAGTTAAGTTCCATTAATTTTGTATACATCTCAAGCCAATCGCCCAGTTTGTCCTTTGGGGCAAATACCGGCCAATGTTTAGGAAATGGAATATAAGGAAGGTGGTCGTACCAAACTGGATCATGTAAGCACAATGATTTATAACGTTTACGCCAGCTATCACCTGCTCGCTCATTCTTCTCAATGATGATGGTTGGCACACCCAACATGCGCATACGAGCGCCAAGTGCAATACCGCCTTGACCACCACCGATGATAAGGCAATAAGGTTGTTCCTTAAACCCTAAGGACTCTGTTTCTTCTTGGCGCTTCTCCGCCCAGTTTTTACGACCAACACTCTCTCCGTGCTCAACCCCCATGCCACGATTGCGACCCTCGGGTGTTTCATGCCCGGTGAGTTCAACCATAGTCGTAAGCAAGGTAAATGCTTTGCCATCACGTAAACGCAAATGCCCAAGACCCGTTGCAACACCCGTTTTAAAATTCAGCCAACTCTCAACAATGCCATCAGCTTCGGTAGGGGGTTCTGCTATTTCCCAATCAGATGAATTGGTTTGAGTATTACAAGAATCAAGCATGGCTTTTATAGAAGCTCTACCTTCTAAGGTTTTTATATTCCAGGTAAAGCTCACTAAATCGCGCCAGAACCCTTCTTCTTCGAAGAGATTAGATGCCGCCGCAGTATCACCCGATTGCAGGGCTTTACTAAAATCGTTTAACCATTCTTGAACCTGTTTTTTAGCTGATGAACCAGACATGTTTACCGCTCCTAAATGACTGTCTAAGGAACAATCAAGCTACCAGACTATCAGGACGGCGTTCCTATTAAGCTGTTTAAACATTCTGGGTATGGTAAAAATAGTTACAAAAACTCTCCCGCAAGACAGTTTGTACCAACTATGTAATGACACGAGCGATAAACGCCATTTTTTGCGACGAACTAAGCGGCGATAAAGCTAACAGCCGCCTGCACAACATCATCGGATGCAATGATGCGCCTATGCCCTAAGCCGTCCATGGGCTTGAGTACCGCTGAGGGATTACTTCTCACTATCGATTCAGATTCGCTATAGGGCACCTCTTTATCACCGGGTGCATGTATTAGTAACAATTGGGTCGAGATACCTTGCAGTTGAACACTAGTGGAGAAATCATCAGTGATTTTACCTGTTAAGCGGGTCACGATATTGTGAAGGGCTTTGTTGGCATTTTTATTTAAGCCCACCATAGAGGCGAAGTCGTTAAATATTTTTGTCATAGAATCGGGTGGGCTAATCATTACAAGCTTAGATACCGGCAACGCTGGGCAACCAGGAATAGTGCCAGCCAGGGTGGTAGCCACTACTGCACCGCCAAGAGAGTGCGATAGAATCACATCAAATTCACCGAGCTTTTCTCGCACTGCATGTAACGCAGGCACGGCCATAGGTAAGTGGAACGTACGCCCAGAGGATCGCCCATGGCCTGGAAGGTCAATGCAAATAACTCTAAAGCCTTCATCAAGTAAAGGCTGAACAAACTTATTCATATACATGGAATGGCTTTGCCATCCATGAACTATCCAGACGGTTTTACCTTGCAGGTTCTCAACTGAGTTTGCAGGATTAAATTCAAATGCTGCTACGGTGCCTTCACTATAGGAGATATCATGCTGAATCGCCTCAGCGAATAATTTTCGCGCACTGGCCAAAATAGCCTTACGCTGTGATGAGTTTTTATCCGGCTCAAACGTCGTGCAAAAAAGACGAAAAGCGGCACGAGCGGTAAGTTTTGGCGCAATACGAGATGCGAAACCAAAGACCGTGCGAATAAATAATAGTATCGTATTGTTCAAGAATGGCTTGCTCTGATCTGACGCGAAACACATAGTAGCTGACATGCCGATGTTTTTGGCAATCGCCGCTATGTCTAGGTGGCTTAACTACGGGGAATCTGCATTGATCAAAAGTAAAAGAATTAACACCAGTATCCTACAGAGCTGCTTAATGGCTTTGTTGTTTATCGCGACCACAAGCAACAGTATCGGTTCTGAAGAGCTCCAGGTGTGGAATAACCTTAAAGATGGCAAGGTTGTAGCTTTGATGCGCCACGCGATCGCCCCGGGTAATGGCGACCCTTCCGAATTCACAATCGGCGACTGCAAAACACAACGTAACCTGTCATCTGAAGGCGTGCAGCAGGCCCAAAGCATAGGTGCACAAATTAAGGCTTTCGGTATTAGCGATGTAGATATTTACTCCAGCCAATGGTGCCGATGCACTGATACGGGAACAGAGCTAGACTTTGGTGCGCCGCAAGAGTTACCGATATTAAACTCCTTCTATGAAGATCGCTCAACAGCTGAGCAGCAAACCAATGAGTTGCGTAAATGGATTACAGAGCACCTAAGTATCGACAAGCCAAACAACAACGCAGCAACCAAATCAGCAATACTAGTTACCCATCAGGTGAACATTACGGCTCTCACTGGTGTATACCCTTCTTCTGGTGAGATTGTTTTTGTTGCCATGAATAATGATGAATTGGAAGTGGTGACAAGTGTCGTGTTACCTCGCTAAACGTAAGATCTAACAGACTCAGGCCAGTTTGCTGCACCTCACCCGGACGCGATGGATGTAGACAAAACCAACGCAGCCGTTGATGCAATCGACGCACTACTTAAACATTTAATACTGGCCCACAACGCTACTGATGTAGTTTTGTAGTACGCTATAGGCTCGACAAACCACAACAGGAACACACGGAATGTGCCCTGAATGCCCCAACTGCCGCGCAAATAGCGCGTTGGTGGTCCGTAATGGCCACTTTATTCGCCGCTCTGATTCGCGCAAAATTCAATGTTACCGTTGTAAAGCGTGCTCTAAGTATTTCTCCAATGCGACTTTCTCCGATTGCTATCGCCAAAAGAAACGGCGCATCAATGAGCCCCTACGTGATCTATTCTGCAAACGGCTTTCGCTACGCGATGCTGCCCGGCATTTTAAGGTGTCGCGCACCACTATTGCCCGGCGTTTAATCTTTCTAGCAGCGCAATCACGTCGGCGTAACGCGCTACTGTTGCAACAAATACAATCGGAATTTGGCGTATTTGATCGGGTGCAGTTTGATGACTTAATCACCGCCGAACATACAAAGTGTAAGCCCATCTCAGTCACCGTCATTGTCCAAGAAGATACGCGAATAATGCTAGGGCATTGTGTTGCGCAGATACCCGCATTTGGGCTTCTGACTGCAGTGGCAAAGAAAAAATACGGCTATCGGGCTGATCACAGTCGGCGTGAGCGAGTACAATTGTTTAAACAATTAACGCAGCTGTTACCCGATCAAACAACCTTTCGCACAGACGAACACAAACACTACCCAGTTGTGATAAAACGACACTTCCCAAAAGCTGCGCATGTCACGCACAAAGGTGCCAAAGGATCGGTCAGTGGGCAAGGCGAATTGAAGAAGATTGGCCGAGATCCGTTGTTTAGTATCAATCACTCTTTGGCAATGTTTCGCGACAAAATGAGCCGGCTGTCCAGGCGTTCCTGGAACCTATCGAAGCATATTAAACGCTTAGACGATCATCTCGCGATTTATATCGAATCACACAATCGATTGATCTTTGAGAAGATGCTTAAACAAAAATCC
>CALGND010000108.1 GCA_937958675.1 uncultured Granulosicoccaceae bacterium | reverse complement strand
CGTAACAGGCATTCTTTAAAAAACATCAGTACCTGAAGCGTTTTACAATTTTTCGGTGGCGCTCTCTGCGCCACCTACCGCCTGTTGCTTGTGAAACAGCGCAAATTTAAGCTGTGAGCCACGGCGCAATCTGCTCTGCTGTGGTCGGCCTGCTGCTCATACCGTAAAAACCCTACTAAAAGGCTGTCGCTTAAGCCGATACCTATTAGGTATTCAAGGGTGTACGCGATGCAATCCAATAAAAATAGTGCCAGCGCAGTCCTACTTACGATTGTGATGGCAGCTGCCAGCTTAATGGCATCAGCTGCTTATGCAGGTGTTTCTGCATTGGCAATTGAGCTATACGAAGCATCGGGCTTGCGGCAGCAAATTGCGATGATCCCCGGTCAAACAGAACGGTCGTTCGACATAATCGCACTCAGTGAATCCATGCCTCTAGAGTTTGAATCTCTTGATCAGCAAGCGATGAGAGATGCTGTGCCGCGATCGTTTAGCGAAGCTAGATTGCAATCCGAAATGCTGAAGGCACTGGAAACTGTTAATGAGCCTCATCTTCAGCGAATGGTGCAGTGGTTTGATAGCGACTTAGGTGTCAAGGTAAAAAAAGCTGAACTTGATAATTCACTGCTTAGTAATCAAGCTCGTTTTGCTGATTTCAGACAAACACTATTGGAAAATCCTGTAAGTGATGAGAGGAGAAGACTCGCTGAACGATTAGACGATAGTTTACTCGTATCAGAATCTGCGGCGGACACACTCATCAATGTGCAAATCGGTTTTACGCTAAGTATTATGTCTGCTGCAGGTTCGCCTATTGATGTCGAACACTATGCTCAAAGTGTTAAAACTAATCGTCCCTATATTGTGGAAAGCTATCGTGCCGATTCGGTTCAGACAATTTTATTTATCTATCAAAGTTTAAGCGATAGCGAGCTTTCACAATATGCTGATAGCACGCATCAGCTAGCTGCGCGGCATTTTATCGATGCTAGTAACAACGGTATCGCAAATGGAATGTTAGCGGCTAGTTCTAGTTTGGGTGCGGCAATTGGGGGCATGTTCGTAAACGTGCCGAGTAAGCCTGGGATTTAACTTTTCTCAGTATGTGTACGCGGTGGCAACCCAGTGTGCTGAGTTAATATCTTACCCTTGCCAGGCTTGGACCCAGCCGGCCTAGTGCTGTTTTTACTTCGCGCCGACTTATGCTTAGCACCAGTTCTGGGTTGATACGCTGGTATTAAATGCTGTTTGCCATTGCCAATAAGGTCTGTTCGGCCCATATCTTTTAATGCATCACGCAGCATCGACCAGTTCTCCGGGTCGTGATAGCGTAAAAAAGCTTTGTGTAGTGAACGTTGCTTTGCAGTTTTTGCGACCGCAACCGTTTCGCTGTCTTTGCGCACGCGCTTTAGCGGGTTCTTGCCGGTGTGATACATGGTGGTGGCGGTTGCCATTGGCGATGGATAAAAATTCTGCACTTGATCTGCCTTAAAGCCGTTTTTCTTTAACCATAGCGCAAGGTTCATCATGTCTTCATCGGTGGTGCCTGGGTGGGCTGCGATAAAGTAGGGGATTAGGTATTGTTCTTTGCCTGCCTTTTTACTGAATTTTTCAAACAGTTCTTTAAAGCGATTGTAAGAGCCAATGCCGGGCTTCATCATCTTCGATAAGGTGCCGCTTTCAGTATGTTCAGGTGCGATCTTTAAATAACCGCCCACATGATGGCTAACCAGTTCTTCGACATACTCAGGCGATTCAACTGCTAGGTCGTAACGCAATCCTGATGCGATTAAAACCTTTTTAATGCCAGGCAAATTGCGACTGCGCTTGTACAAAGAAATAAGTGAAGAATGATCGGTGTTCAGGTTGGAACAAATGCCGGGATAGACACACGATGGCAAGCGGCAGTTGGATTCAATCTCTTTTGATTTACATGCAAGACGGTACATATTGGCCGTTGGGCCGCCAAGGTCGGATATCACACCGGTAAACCCAGGTACTGTATCCCTAATCGATTCGATCTCTTTAACGATAGAATCTTCAGATCGATTTTGAATAACACGCCCTTCATGTTCAGTAATGGAGCAAAAAGTACAACCACCAAAACAACCACGCATGATATTGACTGAAAATCGAATCATCTCATAGGCCGGAATCCGTGCGTCTTTGTAGGCTGGGTGAGGCACCCGGGCAAAGGGCTGATCGAACACGTAATCCATTTCTTCGGTGCTAAGCGGTTGCGGCGGAGGGTTGAGCCACAACTTTTTGCCGCCTTGGTTTTGCACCAGTGCGCGGGCATTGCCAGGATTGGTTTCCAGATGCAGCACGCGATTGGCGTGAGCATATAATGCTGCATTACTGCTCACCACATCGTGTGAAGGCAGGCGAATAACAGTTTTGTTGCGTGCTTCTTTTTGCTTGGCTTGGCGGTCCGCTTTACTAACGAACTGAATCGTCATTTCAGTTGGTGAGTCGCTTCTGGGTTTGCTATCTGGTTTTTCTTCGGTGTACTCGTAGGGATTGCTGTGTTTTTCAATCCGGCCGGGTTTATCCAAATTAGTAGAATCCAACACCTGATAATCAGCTGGGATGTCCTGCAACATGTAGGCGGTACCACGTACGTCGGTAATATCGGCGATGACATTGCCTGCAGCTAAGCGGTGAGCTATTTCGATAATTGCTCGTTCAGCGTTGCCGTATAGCAGGATGTCAGCCTGGGCGTCTGTTAATAAAGAATGCCTGACACTGTCTTGCCAGTAGTCGTAGTGTGAGATACGGCGAAGAGAGGCTTCGATACCACCGAGTACGATAGGCACGCCCGGATACGCCTCTTTACAGCGCTGTGAGTAGACGATAGAGCATCTATCGGGGCGTTTGCCACCCACGTTTCCAGGCGAGTAGGCGTCGTCAGAGCGGACTTTACGGTCGGCCGTGTAACGGTTAATCATCGAATCCATATTGCCGGCGGTGACGCCAAAGAACAGGTTTGGAGCGCCAAGGGCTGCAAATGGCTCGGCGCTTTGCCAATCTGGCTGCGCTATTATTCCGACTCGAAACCCTTGAGATTCAAGCAAACGGCCTAGAATTGCCATACCGAAACTGGGGCTATCTACGTAAGCATCGCCCGTTACAATAATAATATCGCAGCTATCCCAGCCTAATGTGTCCATTTCTTGCCTGCTCATTGGCAGGAATGGCGCGCGACCATAGCATTCTGCCCAATAAGTTGGGTAATCGAACAGTTGACGCGTTTTGGTGTCTATCATTTGTGAAGGATAGCATTCCCGGCATCTACAGATGGCCGGATTACGTATAACGGGATCATGAAACTACTAAAAATAATACTTCCGGTAGTGATTTTAGGGGTAGCAATCGTGCTGGGTAAGCAGATTCGCAATAACCCACCTGAAGTGAGCAGTCGACCTACCTTTTCGCAGCCCCAGGCAGTGGAGGCAAGTTCATTGCAGCCGCAAAGCTATCAGGTGATACTGACGAGCCAAGGCACCATCGAGCCCACTGTCTCCAACTCACTCGTAGCGGAGGTGGCAGGCACGATTGAATCGTTGTCGCCAACGTTTGTATCTGGCGGTGCGTTTAAAAAAGGCGAGTTATTGATCCAGCTGGATCAACGGGACTATCAGATAGCCTTAACGCAGGCCAACGCTCAACTATCCCAGGCAGAGGCACAATTTCAGGAAGAAGTCGCTCGTGGCAGACAAGCGAAAGTTGAATGGGAGAGCTTGAATCGTAACCGCAAACCAACGGCCTTGAATCTACGCTCTCCTCAACGTGCAGCAGCTGCGGCAAACCGTGACGCAGCTGCAGCTCAAGTAGAGCGAGCGAAGCTTGATTTGTTGCGTACTCAAATAATCGCGCCTTATGATGGCTTGGTTTCACAAGTGCAGGCTAATCTTGGGCAGTTTGTTAGCCGTGGCAGCATGTTGGGTGAAACCTATTCTGTAAAGACTATGGACGTACGCTTGCCATTAACCAGCCGTCAGCAGTTATTGTTAGGGCCAATTGATACGAGTGCACAAGCGCCAAGCGATGTGTCACTGCAGGTGTCTGGAAAAACTTGGCCGGCCAAGCTAGTCAGAATAGAAGGTGTGGATACGGGCACGCAACAATACAATGTTATTGCTCGGGTAGCGGCTCCATCGGCAAACGATTTGACCACCTTGCGATCGGGGCAATTTGTACAAGCGCGCATTAACGGGGCGACACTTGATGATGTATATGTTGTGCCACGTACCGCTGTACGTGAAGGTGCCGAAGTGTTGTTGCTCGAAGAGCGTAAACAAATTCAACGCCAATCAGTTAATGTTGTATGGCGCGATGAAACCAATAGTGTTATTGATGCTGGTTTAACCACTGGTCAGATACTTGTTCTGACATCTATGCCCATCGTCGCTAATGGCACGCCGGTGCTCGCAACAATCGATGGCGTTAAACCTGAGCGTCCAAAAAAGCGTGAAAAACCGAAAGGCGATAAAAAACCTGCCAAAGACAAAACACAAGCGTCAGCCAATTCTGGCAATGATTCCTAACAGTACGATGGGGATGTTTTCATGAATGGCTTAATCGGCTGGTTTGCCAGAAACTCAGTAGCCGCTAATTTGCTGATGGTGTTCATCATTGCGATGGGCTTATTTACCTTATCCAACCGCTTGCCACTGGAAGTGTTCCCAAGCTTCGAATTGGATCGCATTAGTATAAGAGCGCCGTTTGCCGGTGCATCGCCGAGTGAGGTTGAAAAAGGCGTCACCATCAAAATTGAAGAAGCCATTCAAGATGTTCAGGGTGTTAAACGCATTACCTCATCGGCGGTGGAGGGCTTGGGCAGCGTGAGCCTAGAGCTTGAGTCGGGTGCAGATGCTCAAAAGGTACTGGAGGATACCAAGCAACAAGTTGATCAGATAAACGACTTCCCAGAAGATGTTGATGCGCCTGAGATCTACATACCCAGTCGAACCCGTGAAGTTATCAGCGTTATTGTCTCCGCTGATATGCCTGAAAAAGAACTACGCTTACTCGCATCATCGGTGCGAGACGATCTAGAAGCACTGCCTGATGTTTCGAGCGTGGCCTTATCAGGAGCTAGGCGCTACGAGATGTCAATTGAGGTGTCTGGTAATACGCTCAAACAGTACAACTTAAGCCTGCCTGATATTGTTAATGCGGTTAACGGAAGCTCCCTTGATGCTGCGGCTGGATCGATTCAATCAGATGGCGGAAAATTACTGCTGCGCACTAATGCTCAGGCAGAGACTGCTGACGATTTCAGACAAATACCGATCGTGTCGCGAGCTGATGGAACGCGGATCAACTTAGGCGATATCGCCACAGTGAATGATGGGTTTACTGAAGATAAGTTTGAGCAAACCTATAACGGTATACGCACCATTGAGATCGATGTGTTTCGCACCGGCCTGCAAAGCGCTATCACCGTTGCCGATGTGGTTAAACAATATATCGATGACACCCAGGCCACGTTGCCGCACGGCGTTACTATGGGTTATTGGCGTGATTCATCGCGCACCGTAAAAGCGCGGCTTAATACCTTGCTAAAAAGTGCTGTACAAGGTGGCTTACTTATCCTCATATTGCTTACGCTGTTTTTACGTTTTTGGGTGGCTGTTTGGGTATTTGTTGGTGTGCCCGTATCGATACTAGGTGGCATTGCATTGATGCCCGTGTTCGGGGTTAGTATCAATTTACTGAGTCTATTCGCGTTTATTCTGGTTTTGGGTATCGTTGTTGATGATGCCATCGTCACGGGTGAAAACATATACACGCACATGCGTAAAAACCCAGATAGGATAAATGCCGCAATTGAGGGGGCGCGTGAGGTTGCCGTGCCCGTGACTTTTGGCGTGCTGACCACCGTGGCAGCGTTTGTCCCTCTGTTGATGATCGAAGGGGTTAGAGGCAAAATATTTATGCAAATACCGTTGATCGTTATCCCGGTGTTGCTGTTCTCGATTATCGAATCCAAATTTGTGTTGCCCGCACATATGAGCCACCTTAATTTTCATAGCCAAAAACGGCCTAACGCTTTTGTGCGCTTGCAGCAGCGTATTGCCGATGGGTTTGAATGGTTTGTTGAGCATGCCTATCAACCCGTGTTAGCAAGTTCACTGCGCAATCGATATTTCGTGTTGTCACTGTTTGTCGGATCAGCCATCTTGGTGTTTAGCTTGGTGAGTGCTGGCCATGTAAAATTTATCTTTTTCCCTAGAGTGGCATCTGAGATCGCTAGGGTCAATTTAGAAATGGTCGACGGCACACCGTTTGAAACCACACAAGGGCATATTGATAATATTGCCGAACAAGTTCAGGCACTACAAAAAAAATACGTCGACCCAGTTTCTGGGCAAAGTGCTATTGAATCGGTAATGACGACTACGGGTAGTTCTGGTGGTAGTTCGTTTGCCTCCCATCGTGGGCGGATCATGTTTGAAATAGTGCCTCCTGAGGAACGCACGATAGATGTGTCTAGCCGCGAACTAATCGGCGAACTACGCAAGAGCATTGGTGCGATCCCTGGTGCTAAAAACGTGTCCTATCGCGCTGAGATTGGCCGTGGTGGTTCTCCAATTGATATAGAGATATCCGGTAGTAACTTTGAAGATTTAAAAGCCGCGGCGGCATTAATGAAAATAGAGCTTGCGACTTACACAGGCATTAGTGAGGTTAGTGATTCGTTTGAAGGCGGTAAGCAAGAGCTAAAGCTTAGCTTAAAGCCTCAAGCTGCTCTTTTAGGGATAACCCCAGCTGTGCTCTCTAGGCAGGTTCGTCCAGCGTTTATGGGCAGTGAAGTTCAAAGTCTGCAGCGCAATAGAGATGATGTCAAAGTGATTGTGCGCTACCCAGCTGACGAACGTAAATCGATCGATAGCCTGCTCAGGCTCGGCATTGTTGCACCAAATGGCAGCTCAGTACCGCTGGACTCCGTTGCAGATGTTGAGCTGGGCAGAAGCTATGCCACCATTACTCGCGTTGATCGCAGGCGAACCATAAACGTAACCGCAGATATTGATAAAGAAATTGCTGATGTTGAAGCAATAAAAGCTGATCTACAACGCCACTCGCTTAGCTTACAAAGCCAGTTTCCTGCGTTAAGGTTTAGTCTCGAAGGCGAAGCGCGTGAGCAGCGCGAATCCTTCGGCAGTTTAAAAATAGGCTTACTTTTTGTCACCCTAGTAATATATGCGCTACTTGCAATCCCGTTTCGTAGTTACCTACAACCATTTATGGTGATGTGCGTTATTCCGTTTGGCGTTGTGGGCGGCATTCTAGGGCACATGGTCATGGGCATGAACCTAAGCATCATGAGCTACATGGGAATGTTGGCGCTATGCGGTGTAGTGGTCAATGATTCTCTTGTGCTGGTGGACTACGTCAACCGACGCCGCCGCGAAGGAGTAGAGCAATTTGATGCAGTGAAGAAAGCAGGTGTTGCCCGATTCAGGGCTGTTATCCTGACTTCATTAACGACCTTCTTTGGTTTGATGCCATTAATTTACGAGACTAGCACCCAGGCGCAATTTTTAATACCGATGGCCGTCTCCTTAGGTTTTGGTATCTTGTTCGCCACTGTGGTCACGCTGCTGTTAATCCCAGTGAACTATTTGATACTGGAAGACCTAAAGGCGCTGTTTTCAAGCTTTTTTAGGCGTGCACAAGGGCTTGAAAAAGTGGATCGTCAAGCATGATGGTGGCGCGTAATACTCAAGCAATTGCACTAGCTTGCAATGTTATGTCTTTAACATTCGCTTTTTTGCTTTCGCATTATTCGGTACTCTGCGCGCAACTGGTTTTGCCGATTGGCTGACAGTCTTTCACTCATGCTATGGCGGACCTCATCCATTTTCGCCTCAAAGCTCTTGCGGCATTCGTCTTGTGTCATACCGGTTACGCTTGAGCGCACTGCTGGCGCGGCGCGTACAGCTGTT
>CALGND010000107.1 GCA_937958675.1 uncultured Granulosicoccaceae bacterium | reverse complement strand
GGTATGTATCTACCGATATTCAAAATGGGCGACGCGTTCTAAGCTACCCTTTAAACTTAATAATTTTATTCTTCAACGGGTATTGCCAATGGCTCTTCTCGAAGTACTACAACACAACGCCATAGTATTCTATGGCGTTGTTGCGTTTCTAAGCCTACTTGTTGGTAGTTTCTTAAACGTTGTTATCTATCGTTTACCCATTATGATGGAAAACGAATGGCGTGAAGCACTACAAGAAATAGACGCACCAGACGACGGCATATCGCAGACAGTCTCCGATCAGCTAGCTACTGCCGCCGCTGCTGACGACGCTGAACAGGAAAGCACCTTAGAAGCCCCAGAAAAATTCAACTTATCTGTACCCCGCTCTCGCTGCCCAAATTGCGACAATTTAATTACCTGGTGGCAGAACATACCTGTTCTGAGTTATTTGATGCTGCGAGGTAAGTGTGCTAATTGCAAAACGCCAATTTCCGCCCGCTATCCTATAATCGAGATCGTCACCATGCTGTTGTCATTGATAGTGGCATGGCAGTTTGGCCCCGGTTTGCAAAGTGTTATTGGTATTTTTGTTACCTGGATGCTTATCGCCATGTCGATGATCGACTTCGATCATCAACTATTGCCTGACAACCTTACCTTACCCATGATGTGGATCGGCCTACTTGCCAGCTTAATTCCTGTGTTTACTGATGTACGTTCTGCTGTGATAGGGGCAGCGTTGGGATACATGATTTTATGGAGTGTCTACCAGTTATTTAAATTAATCACCGGCAAAGAAGGTATGGGATTCGGTGATTTCAAACTGTTGGCTGCCTTTGGCGCCCTACTGGGTTGGCAACTCGTGCCAATGATCATACTGCTATCATCAGCGGTGGGCGCGGTCGTTGGTATATGCCTGATCTTGATAAAGGGTCGCGACAAAAATATTCCTATTCCGTTTGGCCCGTACTTAGCGGCAGCCGGCTGGCTTGCGATGATTTGGGGAGAACCGTTAGCCCAAAGTTACTACAGTTTGTTTGCCTGATACACTGCAAACCACTTGACTGTAACCTAAGCTTTACCTCTTAACTAGGTTCTTTACTAGCCTCCATACAAAAGATAAACACCATCATGCTAGTTATCGGTTTAACAGGTGGTATTGCCAGTGGTAAATCCGCTGCTAGCCATCATTTCCAAAGCTTAGGGGCGGCTCTGCTCAGCGCAGACGCACTGGCTCGCGAAGTTGTTGCCATCGGCAGCGATGGACTTAAAGCACTGACAGGTGCGTTCGGCAATACAATACTCCTACCTAACGGCGAGCTTGATCGCAAAACGTTACGCAGCCGTATATTTGAATCCGCGGAGGCAAGAAAAACGGTAGATGATCTACTGCACCCACGTATCAAGGCATTGTCAGAACAACGCATTCACGAGGCAAAAAACGAGCATTATGACTATTTGATTTACGAAGTGCCGTTACTAGTTGAAACTCAACAAGCCGATCGCTTCGATCGTATCGTGGTAGTGGATGTGCCGATACAGCTACAAATTGATCGTCTGCTTGAACGGGACAATACAAACGCCAAACAAGCCCAAGCCATACTTGATGCACAAGCCAGTCGAGAAGAGCGCTTAGCAGTGGCTAATGATGTCATTGACAACAGCGGAACACTTGAACAATTGTACGGACAAGTTGAGTCACTTCACCAACGCTACCAAACATTGGCTCATCAAAAGGGCTGATCCTAATACCTAACCACCCCGTAGCAAACGCTCAACCACTGCCTGATTAGCTTTCGGAAATTCTAGTGTCCTTAATTGATGTATTTCCCACCACCTCCATTCCTGTTGCTCACAGGCGCTTGGTTCACCTTGGATATCAAACACTTTCCAAAACCATAGATGCACGCGCTTATCGGTATATTGATGCTCGACGTCGATAAAGTAGCTGGCTGAGCCCGGTCGAATATCTAGCTCTTCTTTTAGCTCTCTAGCTAGCGCAATGTGTTGAGCTTCCGAGGCTTCGATCTTGCCACCAGGAAACTCCCACAAACCACCTTGATGCTGCTCGAGCTTGCGCTTGGATAATAGAATTTTCGACCGATCATCGCTATAAATAATACCGGCAACTACATTAATTACCGAGAGTTCATTCATGATTTATCATAACTCCTTCGTAAATGGTGTGATTGGCGGTTCCGCTACTGTCCAGGACAGTTTCACTGGTTTTATTGTAGTTCTATATTGCCTAATAATCGTAAGGAGACACTGCAGCAAAGCTTCTGTCGCCGATCACTGCCAGAGACATTCACTACAACAAACGGCTATCTAGCTAGGAATTCTGCCTGCCGGCTCCATGATGGCGCGATCTGTGCGTATTTTCTGTAGTCGTTGTTACCTATGCTCACTCCGATGGCCCAACACCTTTACAGCCATATCGAGTTAATTTTCATACCCTCAGGATCATCTTGACGTCTACTGTTAGAAAAACGCTGTTAGGCGGGCTGTTCTCACTGATAATATTATCTGTCTGCCTGCTTATGCTTACCCGAGTGGAGGGATTACCTTCACTACGTGATGCTAATCTCAGCGCTTTTGTCCTATTTGAGTTTTTCGTTGCGGTTGGTGCAATCTATGCGTTTTCTGTTTTTCTTTGGGCACGCTTTTATGCACTGTTTGGCGAAAGTCGCGGCTCTAAGAATGCCTTTATCGATATGGGGCTCATCGCAATTGCTAAATATTTGCCTGGAAAAATTTGGGGCATACTCTTTCGGGGAGCTGTCGATGAAAATGGCATAGCGCTTAAAAAAAATCGTGTTGTTATATCAGCCGCAGAGCAAGTTTATTCGCTTATTGTTGCGCTTCTAATGATTGGTTTCTTAGCATTGTCAAGTTACGCAGGATATACCTCCGGTATTACGTTTTCGTTGGCTATCGCTACGATAGTGAGCTGTGTGCTGAGTTTAAAAGTGCTCCTAATGGCCGTTTCTATTGTCACGTCCAGGTCTAAGTTTGGTATCACTCAAACATTAAACCCCATTGGATCCAATCTACTACGTTCGATAGAGTTGGCGATCGGCTACATATGTTTGTGGGTGCTAACAGCCATTCCATTATTGATCTTAATATCTAATAGCCAACCCTTGCTGTTAGAACAATTGATATCGATCACAACAGCATTTATATCTGCAATGATTGCTGGTTGGTTGGCCCTATTTGCTCCCAGTGGAATTGGCGTAAGAGAAACTGCTTTTGTCTACTTAGCCCCTGAACTTTTTACATGGCAAGATGGTTTATTCTGGATCACCTTGCATCGTACTCTGTTCACTCTATTTGATTTAGCCTACGGAGCGACGACGCTTATCATTATCGCCTATCGAACAAAAATGGTGGTAGTGAAATGATAAAACATATTACTGCTTCTCGAACCTGCTAGGTGTTGATATAGGTCGATTTAGCGCACTGCGGCTGTTGATCAACAAACTGATGGTAAGCCGTTAAATTACGCTGGCAAGTACGAACAGCCTTAATCAGCCCTAATTTGTTAGCAACCTATTACCAATGCATCGCAAACGCTCAATATTCCCTATACTCTTATTAAGAAATGACTCCGTACTATGAGCCGTTTTAGCACGGATTTCACTCGTGGCTTAAATGTTGCAACGGGTACTAGTTGGTTTGATTAATACCAGTGCCTCGATGAGCACCACGCTAGTAAGCTGAGAATCAGAATTTAATGTGCCGTCTATCTATAGTGTTACCCGCAAAGAATGAAGAGGTTGGTATTGCAAAGACATTACCTCTAATTCGCGAGCTGTATCCAGATGCTGAAATCATAGTAGTCAATGATGGTTCAACTGACGGAACGGCCGCCGTGGTTGAATCTGTTCCAGACGCTATCTGTATTACTCATCCAGTCAGCATCGGCAACGGAGGAGCGATCAAAACGGGGGCACGAGCAGCGACTGGCGACATAGTAGTGTTTATGGATGCCGATGGGCAGCATGATCCGCACGACATTGAACGGCTACTTAAGCCATTCGAAACCGGATTCGATATGGTAGTTGGGTCAAGAGGGCGTAGTTCGCAAGCTTCATGGCTACGGGCAGTGGCAAATAGAGGGTTTAATCGCTTAGCCACTTATATGACCGGATTCGAGATTCAAGATCTTACTTCAGGCTTCAGAGCGGTTCGCAGGGATAAGTTTCTGAGCATCCTCTATTTGCTTCCAAATAAATTTTCCTACCCAACTACCAGCACGATGGCTTTTTTTCGTAGTGGATATTTTGTTGGTTACGAACCCATAGTGGCAGCCCAGCGTAGTGGCAATGGTAGCCACATTAAGATTATTAGAGATGGTTTTCGATTTTTAATCATAATATTAAAAATCGGTGCTCTGTATTCACCGATGCGTTTATTTCTGCCGATTAGTCTTTTCATGTTTTCCATAGCAACCTTCTACTACATGTATACATTTTTCTCGGCTGGTCGATTCACCAATATGGGAATGCTTCTATACATGTCATCATTGTCGACATTTTTGATTGGCATTGTGTCAGAGCAAGTCTCAGCACTCCACTACAAAGATACGAGTCGACGATTCCAACGATAATCAGCTAGTAATGAATACGTTATGCATCTAATTAACAATCGACTAGTTTTTTGTATTGGCATTATTGCCGCACTCGTTTTTGTGTATTTCAATGCCTTGGGCGGGCCATTTATACTTGATGACACCACAAGCGTATTGCCTGCTCGCATAGATGCTTTATCAATTAGCGAATTGTTGCGGATTACTTTCGGTGATACCAGTGGACCGCTAGGTAGGCCGATTTCGGTTTTAACTTTTGCGCTAAACAACCACTTTGGAGGTGCTGGCCCTTACTCCTACAAAGTGTCCAACCTGGTGATACACAGTTTTAATTTTATACTGGTCTATTGGTTTACCACCTTACTATTTCGCCAATTCAGAAGTGTTCATAGTGGTTTAACAGAGCTAGATATCACCATTTTGTCGATGTGTTGCTCTGCAGTATGGGCCTTACATCCAATGCAACTTAGCACTGTTGCTTACGTAGTACAAAGAATGGCAATGTTATCTGCCACATTTTCGCTTTTAGCCTTAATAACTTATCTAAAGTACAGAAAATCTATTACCAATAAGGCTCGGCAAATATTATGGCTATGCTCAATAAGCGCATTGATCGCGCTGTCATCTCTTGCCAAAGAAAACGGGGTTTTAACCATTCTTTATATCGGATTGCTAGAAATCTTGTATGTGCCCGACACGCGTGCTTGGCTACATAGAAAACTAGTTAAAAATAGCGCATTAACTGTTGGTGTATTCGTCTGCGCGGTTGTTGCGAGCTTGTATATAGTCTCTAGCAAAATGACTGGGTATAGTTTGCGAGATTATGGTTTATTTGAAAGAACCATAACTCAGCCAGAGATATTGATGTTCTACATCAAAAACATTTTTATTCCAAACATCGATACCCTGTCAATATTTCATGACGGCTACTTAATTAAATCCAAAATAGATATTGCCGTTGCTGGTTCACTATTTTTTTTGTTGTGCCTGTGTTTGCTTATGCGATTCACCATGAAGCGATTGCCTTTGGTGTCTTTTGGTATTGGTCTATTTTTACTCTCTCATATTTTAGAGTCAACCATTCTTCCACTTGAAGCAATATTTGAACATCGTAACTATCTCGCAATGCTCGGATTGCTGATCGCAGTTTTTGTGGCCTGCGGATACGCCATAAAAAGCAACCACTACAAAACACACCTACTAGTTTTTATGACCCTCACTGCCATTGCTTGTTATGCCCCTCAAACCTATTTTAGATCTCTCGAGTGGAGTAGCACACAGACCTTGGTCGATGCAGCGCTGAGGAACAAGCCTGATTCAATCAGAGCTAAAGTAGAGGCGACCAGCATCCTGGCGGCCGAAGGAAGGTTTGAAGAACTGTTAACTCATCTGGACTTAGCCGCGAAGCAGCATACCAACATTGCTGCGTTCGATATTCGTACGGTAATGATAGCTGGAGCACTTGGTAGAGATGACCCGAAATATATTAACGCGGCTATCAATAAAATTTCGACAACATCACTTAAACCTAGTGACGTTTCAGTGCTTAGGGATCTATACCTGTTTAGAGCCAACAATCAAATTCAATCGCCTTCTTTTGAAGGAATCGCAAAATTGTTTGCAAGCGCAACACAAAATAAAAATAAAAAGTTAAAAACCGCTGCTGAAGCAGTGTTGTTTGGAATGTATTCTGATCTTTTGCTCGACTTAGGAAGATTTGATGAGGCGAAAACTGCGATTGTAAAAAGTACGTCCTTGGCTCCAGGAGAGTTTGAAGCCGCCAGCCGCTTAGTCAATATACTGCTGATCGAAAATGAGTACGAACAAGCGAAGCAACAGATCTCTATCATGAAATCATCGGCGCACGGCAAAGCTGAATCCACAAAAGCAAAAATACGCGAACTTGAAAGCCGCGTCTTGGCTGAGACAAATAGCTAGATTGGCACTAGTTGAGTTGTTAGGTCGCACTTTCGCAATGATGAAGATTGACGCCTCGGCGATGTTTTAAGCAACAATGCCTAACTGCGGTAATCTGCATTAATACTAACGTAATCATGTGAAAGATCGCTGGTATACACACTGACTGTTTGCTTGCCTCGACCCAGGTCAACATATACTGAGATTTCCTCGCCAGCCATCTGTGCAGCACCCTTCTCTTCGGTGTAACCCTTAGCAATACCACCGCGCTCGAATGCTAAGACATCGCCTATCGATACCTTAACTTGCTCTGAGTCGAGCTCATTGATACCCGCCTTTCCAACTGCCATCAGCAAACGGCCTACATTGGCATCGCTGGCAAACATGGCGGTTTTGACCAAAGGTGAATTGGCAATCGCATAGGCGACCGTTTTGCTCTCCTGGACGGACCGCCCTCCACTAACATTAACCGTTATAAATTTAGTAGCGCCTTCAGCATCACGCACAATCGCATGCGCAAGATCAAGGCACAAGGCATTTAAGGCATCAGTAAACTGCGGCCACGCAACGTGGCTTGGTGAAAGCTCAACGCTTTGAGCAGTGGCTGAGAGCACACAGGCATCGTTGGTGGAAGTATCGCTATCCACAGTGATCGAATTAAACGATGCATCCACTGCAGTGTCCAATGCAACTTGTAGATCAGACGCCACGATAGTCGCATCCGTGAAGACGTAGGCTAACATCGTTGCCATGTTGGGTTGGATCATACCCGCACCCTTGCTCATACCCGTTAAGGTAATGGTAGTTCCATCAATCACGACCTGCCGCGAGCTAAGTTTTGGCAGTGTGTCCGTGGTCATTATCGCGCGAGCTGCGGCCGGCCAGTCATCACTCATCTGTTGCGCGGCACTGGCAATACCGGAAAGCATCACTTCATCGTCTAGTAGCTCACCGATAACACCCGTCGAAAACGGTAAAACAGACTCAACTGGTATCGCCATAGCGTTGGCAACAGCACTACAATGCAAACGAGTAGCGACAATACCTGGCTCGCCTGTGCCGGCATTAGCATTACCCGAATTAATTAACAGAGCACGGGATTGCCCTTCGCTTTGTGTAAGGTGCTCGCGCGCAACTGTTACTGGGGCTGCGCAAAATGCGTTCTGAGTGAATACCGACGCTGTTTGACTACCAACAGGCAAACTAACGAGCAACATATCATCGCTGCCATCAGCCTTAATGCCGGCACTAATACTAGACAGGGTAACCCCCGGCACAGGATGCCAGGGTGGAAGATTTAAATTGACGGGCACAAGCGTAGTGTCAGGGTAGCCTTGGTTTAGCTTAGTTTACCGTGACACTGCTTGAATTTCTTGCCGGAACCACAATGACAAGGCTCATTTCGGCCCAACTTGGCCTCTTCTCTTACAAACGGCTTAACTGGTTGAGCTGGTTTGTTTGCTCTGGCAACCGCTGCACCGCGCGCGGCGGTTGCTGCGGCTACTGCGCGATCACCCTCTGACTGAGGTTCTTCTGCAACATCGTCAGACAATACGCTTTGTGCTTCCTGGTGCTCGTATGACACTTCAGGCGGCGCTTGCTGCACCTGTGCTGCCTCAACTTGTTCAGGATCGCGTACTTGCACCTTGCTCAGCACGCTAACCACATCGCTTTTGTATTCACCTAGCATGCGAGTGAAAAGTTCAAATGCTTCGCGTTTGAACTCTTGCTTTGGATTTTTTTGAGCGTAACCACGCAAGCTAACGCTCTGGCGCAAGTAGTCCATATCAGCCAAGTGCTCTTTCCAATGATCATCAAGTGCTTTGAGCATAACGTAGCGTTCAAAATCCCGTAACCCTTGCTCACCAGCGGCTTGCTCTTTAACCGCATAGCTTTGCTCAAGCTCGCTCACAATCCGATCGGCGATCTCACTTACCGGAATATTAGGATCAGCTTCGATCCACGCCCCAATATCAAATGTTTCATTGGTTAGTCGTTCGAGCTCTGCTGTTAGCCCGGGCAGATCCCACATTTCTTCAAGTGAGCCCTCTGGGATATAACCCGAAACCACATCCGGGATTAGCTCCTCACGTAACTCTCTGACATTTTCTGCAACATTCTCTGCTGCCATCAGTTCGTCACGTTGCTCATAGACAACCTTACGTTGATCATTAGCAACATCATCATATTCGAGTAAGTTTTTACGCACATCAAAGTTATGGCCTTCCACTTTGCGCTGCGCGTTTTCGATTGCTTTTGTCACCCAAGGATGCTCGATGGCCTCGCCTTCTTCCATCCCTAGTTTTTGCATTAAGGAACTAACACGCTCTGATGCAAAGATACGCATCAGGCTATCTTCAAGCGATAAATAAAATCGGCTGGAGCCTGCATCACCTTGACGGCCAGAACGACCACGTAGTTGATTATCGACGCGACGCGACTCATGTCGTTCGGTGGCAATAATGTGCAAACCACCCGCCTCCAACACCTTATCGTGACGTACCTGCCAATCAGCTTTGATGTTTTGCTTTACGCTATCACTGGCATCTGCATTGGCTTCAAGTTCAGCCTCTAGGCTGCCACCTAAAACGATATCTGTACCTCTACCCGCCATATTAGTTGCGATAGTGACTTGGCCGGGCATGCCAGCATTCTCAATAATATTAGCTTCACGTTCGTGCTGTTTAGCGTTGAGTACTTCGTGCTTGATTTGCTTTTGCTTTAGCAAACCAGATAAGTACTCAGATGTTTCGATTGATGTTGTACCCACCAACACTGGCTGTTGCCGCTGCGAGCAATCGATAATGTCTTCAATGATTGCATCAAATTTTTCACGCTGCGTTAAATACACAAGATCGGAACGATCATCCCGGATCATTGATCGGTGCGTTGGTATCACGACTGTTTCTAGGCCATAAATAGACTGAAACTCAAATGCTTCGGTATCAGCTGTACCAGTCATGCCAGCAAGCTTGTTGTACATGCGGAAGAAATTTTGGAATGTTATCGATGCAAGTGTTTGGTTTTCTCTTTGGATCTCTACACCTTCTTTGGCTTCAACTGCCTGATGCAATCCTTCCGACCAGCGCCTGCCTGGCATTGTCCGGCCGGTGAATTCGTCAACAATAACGATCTGCTTATCAGCGGTTACGATGTAGTCGATGTCTTTGGTGTAGAGCGCGTGTGCGCGCATTGCAGCATTTAAGTGATGCAGCAAGGCAATACGAGATGGATCGTACAAACTCTCGCCTTCCTCCAACAAATCGTTGGCGATGAGAATTTGCTCGATAGTTTCATGACCCGCTTCGGTCAGGTGCACGGCTTTTGATTTTTCGTCAACGCTGAAATCCCCTGGGCCATCTTCTTCTTCCTGGCGCGTCAGCTCAGGAACCAATGCGTTGATTTTTGTGTAGAGATCACTATCACCGTCGGCTGGGCCGGAGATGATTAGTGGTGTTCGAGCTTCATCGATTAGGATTGAATCGACTTCATCGATAATCGCAAAGTTTAAACCGCGCTGTACTTTTTCGGCAGCACCGAGTGCCATGTTGTCGCGCAAGTAGTCAAAACCATATTCGTTGTTGGTGCCGTAGGTTATGTCAGCTGCATAAGCATCGCGTCGCTCTTGGTTAGGCAGATTACTAACGATGATGCCAACAGACATATCTAGAAAGTTATACAGCTTTGCCATCCAAGTAGCATCACGTGTTGCAAGGTAATCGTTAACGGTTACCACGTGCACACCTTTTTCAGCTAAGGCATTAAGATAAACTGCGGCTGTGGCCACTAGTGTTTTACCTTCACCGGTACGCATCTCAGCAATCTTGCCACTATGAAGCACCATGCTACCAACAAGCTGCACATCGAAATGACGCATGCCTAATGCCCGCACACCTGCCTCACGCACCACAGCAAACGATTCGACGATGAGTGAGTCGAGGCTTGCACCATCGCGCACACGTTGCCTGAACTCTTCGGTTTTAGCAGCTAATTGATCATCTGACAAAGCTTGCATTTGAGACTCAAGCGACTCAAAAGCGGCAATCTCTTTGCTAAGCTTCTTGATGATTCTGTCGTTGCTCGAACCGACAAACTTCTTGACCAGATTTGCTAACATTAAATTTATAATCCTTCAGGCCCAATGAGCCCAAAACCAAGACACACTATGTACTTCTAGTGAGTCTGCTAATTCGCCTGTAAAAACAGTTGATACGCGCATTACTGCGTACTCACCATTATGACACCGCACACCTAATAATAGCTGTTAACGGATGAATATCCCGGGATCAACGGCCCGCCCTTGATAACGAACTTCTACGTGCACATGAGCACCTGTCGATTTACCCGTTGAACCCAAGGTGGCAATCATTTGATTCTTATTGACTCGCTCGCCAACATCCACCAAATTCGCCTTGTTGTGCGCATATCGAGTGCGATAGCCAGCCCCATGATCGATTTCTACCAAATTCCCGTAATCACCGTTTGCACCGGCATAGCTTACAACCCCATCTGCTAAAGCATAGATCGGCGAACCCTCTGGCGCGAGATAGTCCACACCTCGATGCATTGTCTGTTTCCCACTTATTGGATCCAGTCGATAGCCATAGCCTGAACTACGAGTACCACCAACGATCGGAGTGCCTGAAATACGAAGATCATGCGCAATGCGGCGCTCAATGAATATTCTTTCTAGCACTACTGCTTCGTTATTCATATGACCGATTTGTTCAATTAAAAGGCTGGCCTTGTCCGCTGGATCAATGGCCTCCTCTCCAAAGGACAAAGGGTCAGGGTCGAGATCAAATTCACCATCATCCAGATTAGCGACTTCAGCTAGCCGTGCAAACAGCACCCGTAGCGCAATGATTTCTGCTTTCAGGCGCCCCATCTGGGCATTTTGTCGATCTGTAAAGTCGTTTTCAGAGCCTTGGTAACTCGCTGGCACAATCACCACAGGCTTTGACGCAGGCCTATCGAGCCCTAGGCGATAGCCAGTAATACCGGCAGCTACTATCACCATACAAGTGCATAACGTTAAACCATACTTAGAGGTATAGTGAGCTAAGTCTTTAACTCGTCTTTTTGACCGAAGCATTGATGAAGCCATTTGTTACTAAATCGACTGAAATATCGATACCCGGTGCCGCGCAAACCTTGCAGCAGCACCGTCGGGTATACACAGTGATATCACGGACTGTGCCAGAGGCTCTACTCTCAGACATTCAATTTTGCCGCATTGAAAACGATGTGCTGCGGGTTACGGTGAGTAACGCCGCAGTTCTAGCTCGACTGCGCTTTAGCGCAAGCCAAATAATTGACGATCTAGCCAATCAAGATATACAAGTGAACCAGGTCAACTGGCATGTCAGCCGTGAGAAGGTTGAACCAACGCCACGCAAGAAAGTAGCACCTGCAGTGAAGGGCGCGGATGAAAAGTCTGCAAAATTGGTGGAATCAACAGCACGCGATATGCCGGATGATGATCTTAAGCGGGCACTATTAAAGATGGCAAAGAATTTAGGAAAAGCTGATTAGAAAGCCGTCATCCCATTAAATATTGTCTTCCCCGCTAAAGCAGGGATCCAAGCACAACATGGAATAGATGGATCCTCGCCTATGCGAGGACCACATATTATGCTGGCTTATACTGGCTTATGCTGGCGCAAGTTAGCCCAGGTTAGCCAACCGCTTCTTGTGGCTGAACATAGGAGATAGGCGCTGTATCGACATCTTCAAATACCACCTCTTCCCAAGCTGACTGCTGTTGCAGTAACTCGCGCAAAAGGCGGTTATTGAGCGCATGACCAGACTTATATCCAGTGAATGAGCCAATCAGGCTGTGGCCTAGCAAGTAGAGATCGCCGATGGCGTCGAGAATCTTGTGACGAACAAATTCGTCCTTGTAACGTAGACCGTCTTCATTGAGTACGCGGTAATCGTCGATTACGATCGCATTCTCTAAGCTTCCACCTAGCGCTAAGTCACGCTTGCGAAGAGCTTCGATATCACTGACAAAACCAAATGTACGAGCACGGCTTATTTCACGCACAAATGATGTGGTTGAGAAATCAACTTCAGAGGTTTGCTTTTGGCCTTTGAAGACCGGATGATCGAAATCAATAGCAAATGACACTTTGAAACCGTTGAATGGGTCAAATCGGGCCCATTTTTCACCATCACGCACTTCGATGGCTTTCTTTATACGGATGAATTTCTTGGGCGCGCCTTGCTCAAGAATGCCGGCAGACTGCACCAAAAATACAAACGGTGCAGCACTGCCATCCATAATAGGCACTTCGTCGGCGCTAACGTCGACGTAGCAGTTATCGATACCCAAGCCAGCTAGTGCAGCCATCAGGTGCTCGACGGTGGATATGCGGACCCCGTCCTTGCCCAGTGACGTAGCAAGCTCAGTGTCCTGCACATTCAAGGGGTGACCGGGTATGACAACGGGTGGAGTGCTGTCGACTCTTCGGAACACGACACCGGCATCAATGGGCGCAGGGCTAAGGGTCAAGAATATTTTCTTGCCGGTATGTAACCCAATACCCGTAGCACGGATCGTGTTTTTTAGAGTTCTTTGTCTTATCACTGATTTTAATCCTACTGCGAGTTATCGGCCGAACATGCCATCATTTCAAATTTATCCATGATATATAGCAGCTCATTTGGGTAATCGCAGGGTTACCGCTCAAAATTCCGACTTTCGGTTGCCCGGGCATCACAATGATGCCCGTAACAGCCCGACGGCATGATAGCGGATCAGAGGGTACTCTCCACCTACCTTAAGCACTGGTAATCTATATTTGCCAACTATGCTTGCCTAATCTGCCTGACGACGCAAGAAAGCAGGGATGTCCAAGTACTCAACATCGTGCCCACTAGAGCTAGGCGGTGAAGATTGCGCAGCTCCGCGAGCAGTTTTACGAATAACAGTCGGCTTTTCTTTGTCGTAGTTCGCATAAGGAGATGCGCTAGCGGTTGACATGCCGCTGCCACCACCGGCTACTCGCTTGCTGACCGATTGTTGTACAGCTCGTAATTGACCCTGCTGTTGCTGTTGGCCAAGACCCGTTGCCACGACTGTGACACGTAGCTCACCTTCAAGCGTTTCATCAATAGCCGTACCGACAACAACCGTGGCGTCTTCTGCAGCAAATTGGCGTACCACGTTACCAACCTCTTCAAATTCACCAATAGCCATATCCAAGCCTGCAGTGATATTCACCAATATGCCGCGAGCACCTGCTAGATCGATATCTTCTAGAAGTGGGCTAGATATTGCCATTTCAGCAGCTTCAGTTGCACGCTCATCACCACGACCAATACCAGAGCCCATCATCGCTAAGCCCATTTCAGACATAACAGTGCGTACATCCGCGAAATCCACGTTGATCAAACCAGGATTAGTAATCAGCTCAGCGATACCCTGCACCGCGCCCCGTAATACATCGTTTGCAGCTCGGAATGCATCCAATAGGCTGATATTCTTGCCTAAAACTGATAACAGTTTTTCGTTAGGAATGGTAATCAAAGAGTCAACGTGAGTACGTAGCTCTTCAATACCCTGATGGGCGATTTGCATACGCTTAGCGCCTTCGAAAGGAAATGGCTTAGTCACAACCGCAACTGTTAGTACACCCATCTCGCGAGCGATTTGCGCAACCACTGGAATCGCGCCAGTACCTGTACCACCACCCATACCCGCTGTGATGAATAGCATGTCAGTACCTTCGATCAGATCTTGGATACGATCACGATCCTCCATCGCAGCCTGACGGCCAATTTCTGGATTGGCTCCTGCACCCAAACCTTTGGTGATGCTTTGACCAATGTGCAACACGGTCTGTGCTCCCATTGACTTAAGCGCTTGTGCATCTGTGTTGGCACAAATGAAATCAACGCCGTCGATTCCTGATGCAACCATATGCTGAACGGCATTACTGCCGCCGCCGCCAACACCGATTAACTTAATTACTGGTGCGTCGTTAATTGAATCTACTAGTTCAAACATAATCTCGTTCCCGTTAGTCACTGTTTATAAAATATATAAAAATTTTCTAATCACACTACTAGGCAAAATGCCTTAGCAGCCCCCAAATTAAAAATTTCGTTGAAACCATTCAGTCATTCTCTTAATCACGCCTTTCTCTGAGCGAGTATCAATCGAACGACCCCGTGGGTTCTGCCGGCTTTGAATGCCAAATAGCAGCAAGCCAACTCCAGTTGCATGAATCGGGTTTCGCACAACTTCTGCCAAACCGTTTACATGTTGCGGCACTCCTAACCTCACTGGCATATGAAAAATCTCCTCTGCCAATTCCACTACTCCTTCCATCTTTGATGTACCACCGGTAAGTACGATACCGGCGGCACATGCCTCTTCAAAACCACTGCGGCGAAGCTCGCCATGCACCAGTCCTAATAATTCCTCGTAACGTGGTTCTACAACTTCAGCCAGCGTCTGTCGCTCAAGGCGACGCGCCTGTCTATCACCAACACCAGGCACCTCGATAATTTCATCGGGGCTAGCTAGTTGGCGCAAAGCACAGGCATATTTAACTTTGATCTCTTCTGCAAACTGCGTTGGAGTACGAAACGCGACCGCTATATCGTTAGTGACCTGATCACCCGCTATAGCGATAACTGCTGTATGCCGAATCGCGCCATCATTAAAGATCGCCACATCGGTAGTACCGCCACCCATGTCGACCAGCACTACGCCTAAATCTTTTTCGTCCGGCGTTAACACCGAATGGCTAGACGCTAACTGCTCTAGGATGATGTCTTCGACTTCTAAACCGCAACGCCTTACGCATTTCGCGATATTTTGCGCAGCACTGATAGAGCCTGTGACCAAATGCACTTTTGCTTCTAAGCGCACACCAGACATGCCGATGGGCTGACGGATCCCATCTTGATTATCAATAATGAATTCCTGGGGCAACACATGCAAAATGCGTTGATCAGCAGGGATTGCTACCGCTTTCGCGGCATCGATAACTCGCTCTACATCATCAGATTCAACTTCGTCTTGTCTTATCGCAACAATACCGTGCGAATTAAGACTTTTTATATGGCTACCAGCAATACCGGCAAACACAGATTTAATCTGTACACCAGCCATCTGCTCCGCTTCGGTAACCGCATGCTGTATCGCATCAACCGTTTGATCGATATTGATCACGACGCCCTTTTTCAAACCTACTGAGGGGTGCGAGCCAATACCTATCAAGTTGACGTTACCGTCTTCTTCAACTTCGGCAACAATCGCGACAATTTTCGATGTCCCGATGTCGAGACCCACAACCATTTGATTATCAGTTTTTGTGGCCATTATCTGCCGCCTCTTAAAGCAAACCCGTTGCTATAACGCATATCAAAACTAGCGGCTCTGCCTTCAAGTGGCGTAACCAATCTTTCATACACATCGATAAATCGCTGCAATCGAATTTCACGATGCTCGTAACCCAGATGAACGGTGACATCATTGGATAGGTGCATTGATTGCGACAATCGTTCATCTTCTTCCAGCGCGTCAAGCTGCACCCCAAACTGGGACAACATCTGCTGGTAGTACCTAAATGCATCAAGTACTGCTTCGTGCCGACCATTAGCACCTGTCAACTGCGGCAAGCCAGCAAAATGTGACTGCCACCTAGATGCCTCAGCGTTTTTCAGATCCAGTTGTGGCGGATAGAAAAGTTCTAAGCCTTTGCTAAGCAAAGCGTCTTTGTTCCAGCGCGCTGCAGGCTCGTGCTCCTCTACATCGACTGATAATCTTGCTGGCCATACGCGACGCACATGCACAGCCGACACCCAGGGTGTGGCTTCTAATGTGTGCCTAATGCCATCAATATCTAAGGCATAGAAACCATCTCGAGTGTGCACTCCAATCAATTGCTGTAGCGAATCTCGATCGGCGTAATCAAGTGTGCCTAATACATCCACGTTTCTAATCGGGAATCGCGCTGCGTCTTTTGCCACATTGCTAGCTGCAAGTGATGCAACGATTATCAACCCTAGGCCAGCCAAGCTCACCACCCATCGCGCACGACTGCTAACAGTTCTGTTGGCAATAGGTGAAACAATATTGTTCATCAACATTGTGCTCATGCCGCCAGCTCCTGTTGATTAAGAGTTTGCGCCAAAATTTTCAAACACAGCGTTGGAAAATCCATACCGGCAGCAGCGGCTGCCATTGGCACCAAGCTATGGCTAGTCATACCCGGCGCCGTATTACATTCAATAAAATGAGGGCGTTGTTGTTCATCAAGCATGAAATCTACTCGTCCCCAACCTTTGCAACCCAGGGCCTCAAACGCGCTTAGCGCATATTGTTGAATCTCATTAGTCAGCGCCTCGGGCATGACCACCGGGCATTCGTAATGCGTATCATCTGCAAGATACTTGGCGTCGTAGTCATAAAAGCCTCCATGCGCTTTCATACTAACCAAGGGTAAGCTTTGTCCATCAATTATCGCAGCGGTCACTTCGCGACCAGTCATTCGCTTTTCAACCATTACTGGCCCATGTTGCGCCGCCACATTAAAAGCATCAGCAACCTCAGAGGCTGAATCCACCATTGACACACCAATACTGGAACCCTCAAGTGTTGGCTTTATCACCACTGGGAACCCAATGTTACGTGCAGCAACATTAGCCTCTTCAATGGTGGAAGCCATGAAGGCATCCGGAGTTGGGATACCATGTGCGGTGCAAACAATTTTACTGCGCATCTTGTCCATCGCGAGCGCTGAACCGAGTACACCACTACCGGTATAAGGCATGTCAATTAAATCCAAAGCACCTTGAATGCAGCCGTCTTCTCCACCTCTACCATGCAATATCAAAAATGATCGATTGAACCCACCTGAGGCCAGCACACTTGCGATGTTTTGATCAGCATCAACCGCTGTAACATCAACCCCTGCGGCACGCAATGAATCGCATACTTGGTTACCACTCATCAACGACACTTCGCGTTCTGCGGACCACCCACCCATGACAACAGCCACTTTGCCCAATGTTGCAGGTTCGGGTACAGCTATTGGAGTTTGAACTGGCGCGACAAAATCAACCACGTGACACCTCGCCACTAAAATGCATCGGTAACGTTTTTGCCAAGCTACCAACATTGCCCGCGCCCAGCGTTAACACCACATCGCCGTCTTGCAATATAGATTCAAGCGCTTCAGGCACTGCTTCGATATCTTCAACAAAAATGGGATCAACGTGCCCACGATTACGTATCGCTCTGGCTAATGATCGACCATCGGCACCGGTGATTCGCTCTTCGCCAGCGCTGTAGACTTCAGTCAATACCAGTACATCTGGTGTCGACAACGATTCGGCAAAATCTTCAAATAAATCTCGCGTTCGGGTAAAACGATGCGGTTGAAATACCACCACTAATCGTTTTTCTGGCCAGGCTGAACTTATCGCTTTAAGCGTTGCGGTGACTTCAGTTGGGTGGTGCCCGTAGTCATCAAATAGTGCCGCAATACCTTTATCAAACTTAAGCTCACCTTGTGCTTGAGCACGTCTGCCAATACCAGCAAATTTTTGTAAGGCAACTTTAACAGCCTCCGCTGAGACACCTAGTTCGATAGCGACAGCAATACCAGCCAAGGCATTTAACACATTGTGGTCGCCGGGCATATTCAATACAACATCATCGATCTTCATGCCATCAGCGCACACTACTGAAAAATGCATTTGCAAACCATTTTGCCTAACGTCAACTGCACGAACATCAGCATCATCAGAAAATCCATAGGTACGCACTGGCCGTGCAACCTTGGGTAAAACTTCGCGGATGTTCTCATCATCAATACAAACGATCGCAAGGCCGTAAAAAGGCAAATGCATTAAAAAATCAATAAAGGTTTGTTTTAAACGCTCGAAGTCTCCGTCATAGGTCGATAAGTGATCAGCATCTATATTGGTGACCACCGCCATAACTGGGTTGAGATATAAAAATGATGCATCACTTTCGTCAGCTTCAGCTACCAACCACTCTGATTGGCCCAAGTAGGCGTTACGCGATGAACTATTGAGCTGACCTCCGATAACGTATGTCGGGTCCATATCGCCTTCGGTCAAGATGCTTGCAACTAGGCTAGTGGTTGTCGTTTTGCCGTGTGTACCGGCAACAGCGATACCTTGTTGAAAGCGCATTAGCTCCGCGAGCATCTCAGCGCGACGCACGATTGGTATATTAAGTTCACGTGCACGTACTAATTCAGGGTT
>CALGND010000106.1 GCA_937958675.1 uncultured Granulosicoccaceae bacterium | reverse complement strand
TATGTACACACTCGTGATATTAGATAAGTCTTTCTCATCACAGAAAAACCCGGCACTGGGCAATCAGCGCCGGGTTTTTTTTTGCCCATGAAAAATCCATTTAATACTCAAAACTGCCAAATAGTTCACATTACAAACTAGTTCACGAGTTCAACTCTGCACCAAGCCGCTCGATAAATAAGTAACGACACCGGTGAGTTTAATGAACATCAGATCCCGTACACGAATTCTAATTTTGACCGCAATGGTAGCTATGCTATCAGCCTGTGGCAGCAACGGCCAACGCCCATCCAATAGCGCTAGCAACACAGTGCCAGTTGCACCTTCAATGGAAGTGATCGTTCATACGGTCAAAAGTGGCGATCGATTGAGTGATATCGCCAAGCTGTACACCGGCACTGCAGAAAACTGGCGCAAAATCGCAGCGTTCAACGAGATCAGAAACCCTCGACGGTTACGCGTGGGCGCTGTGATCGAAATTCCAATGTCGATGTCACCAAGTTATGTCGACAACCGTGCCGGCAGCAATAGTAATCTATTGCCAACAACACTCAATACAGCGACGGCAACAGCCACGTCAGCACAAAAGGAAACTGAGCCAGATATCGCTACGGTTGTCATTAAGCCTGTTAACGACAATCGCAATTTCGAACTCAAGCCTTTGCCAACAGATCAAAGCCAACGGGGCAGTATAGCCAGTGCCTATATAAAGATCGTGGGATCCTATTACCCAAAAGGCGTCTATAGCCAACCCGCACCTTATTCAACTCTGCTTTTGCGAGTAGCGCCCGGTACGCTGTTCGAATTTGACCGCAAGGTCAACGACTGGTACAAAGTCAATACAGATAAAGGCGCAGGCTACATTCGCGCTATTGACGGGTTAATTATCGAGTAAGGAACGCAATGAAACTGCTAACTCTGGTTAGGCACGCAAAGTCGAGTTGGCAGGATCAAGATAGCAGCGATCATGATCGTTCGCTAAACGATCGAGGACTCAACGATGCACCGCTCATGGCACAGCGCCTATTGCAACGCGGCCAATTGCCCGACCGTATCCTTTGCAGTTCAGCCAAACGCACACGTGAGACCTGCGATATATTTCTTTCAGCCTGGAATATGCAGCGCGATGCTGTCGCCTACGAAGAAACAATGTACCTAGCCGCAACGGGTACATTACAAAGCCAAATAGAGAGTACAGTTGATGATGTTGATCATTTAATGTTGATCGCACACAATCCCGGCCTAGAGCAACTCGCTCAACTACTTCACACTAACGCACCCAAAACCCTGCCCACCTGCGCCATGGTTCAATATGAGCTTGACCAAACCAGCTTCGCCTTAGACAAGGCCGAGGCCATTAACCTCACGTGGTACGACTTTCCTAAAAATTCAGCCTAACGATCCACTTTGGTCAATACGATAGAGGGTGCATCTCCCTTACGGTAGTAAATTGGGTGGTTTTGCATATCAACCAATGCCGCATCGCGCGCAGACTCGGAGTCATACCAGCGCTCTCCAAGCCAATCATCGCCCAACAAATGGGGCGCGGCCATTGGATCATTTTCGGGCAATTGGATCGATATGCCATATTTCTTATTGGTGTCAGTCATCAAAATCTCATTGGTAATGCGCTTGTCATGCCCGATAGTGGGTTTGTTACGCCGTTCATCTACTTAAATAGATACACTGTAAGCAGCAACTCATTTTTGGAACAACCGCCATGAAACCTATTCTACTCGTTGCCTGCAGCTTAGTGCTGGCAAGCTGTACCCAAGAATCCCAAAACAAAATTGGCCGAGCAGTGCAAAACTGGACCGGAACCAATGGCGTGCTGGAAGTCTATGCTGGCGATAAGCTCGTTAAACGCTTTATGCAAATAGACAAACTCTCTACGGCCAGTGGCACGAGCTCAGATGTTGATCGCCCGTACCGATTTGGCTATGGCATTATGGATATCAACCTCAATGGCATTTCTGATGACGGTGAGAAAAAGGTATATTTCGAATTTAGTGATTATTCCACTTCTTACGTGTTCTATGAAAGTCCCTAGCGCATAGATTATGCGCTAACTCAGTCAATTTATTGCTAACTAATCAAACATTTATTGACTTCTGGTGAGGCCCTACTAATCTTTTGTCACGTGCTCCGGTAATACTTGGTGTCACGTTCTCACCCCCAAATTAAGGGCTCGTCCTGCGAGCCCTATTTTTTTGCCCATCGTCAATATTGGGTATACTCTCGCTATGAGCAATCAAAGTAATGTAAAGCGAATGGACTATTTCAATGGCTTAGTTGAAAAAGCTATCGAAGGGTCTGAAGCCAATATCGTCGGTGACGGCAGCAAATTTGAGGCGCAAATCATTAGCGACAAATTTGATGGCCTAACACCTGTACAACGCCATAAGCTGGTTTACGCGGTACTTGACGACCACATAAAATCTGGCGCTATCCACGCACTCACTATTAAGGCATTCACTAAGAGCGAGTGGGCTGCAAAAAATTCGGGCTAGGCGCAGTCAGTCCCACTGAACATCTACTCATACTCAAGGCAAAATTTAGCCGATACGGCTGCCCTGCACACATTAACTTCCCTCCATTTTTGGCATTAAACATCCTTATTGTGCGAATATCGTTTGCAGGTATTTACGTAATAGGACGATCGTGCGCTCACTTACCACGCTTGCTGTATCTGCATCATTAGCTATATTGGCTGGTTGCAGCTCCGACGATCCCATGCCTGTTGATTCGTCAGCGCAACAAAATACAACATCCAGTGAAACATCTGATTGCAGCATAGAAGCGCTCAATAGTTGGGTTGATTTCAATATGAGGGATTACTACTATTTCGCCGATCAAACACCCGTAGTGAATCTTGCCGACTATGATTCGCCTGAGAAGCTGATTCGCGACCTACGCGTATTGCCCAATGACAAATTTAGCTATGTCACCACCATCGAAGCCAACAACAACCTTTTTGTTGCAGGCGTTGCATCCGATTTAGGATTTACCTGGAAACGCGACAACGAAGGCAAACCACGATTAGCAGAGGTTTATCCTGATTCTCCGTTTGGCCGCGCAGGAGCCACTCGAGGCGATATCCTGGTGTCGCTTAATGGAACGCCTTGGAACGATACGACCAACGAGTTTCTTGTACAAGCTTATGGTAGCGAAGACGACCCTAAGCTGACCACATGGGTATTACAAGACGCCATCAACAACGACCAGAAAACCCTCTCTGTAAAATCGACAGAATACAGAACAGATACGGTACTGCACTACCAAACATTTAGCACACCACAATTTGATGGCAACATAGGCTACCTTGTATTTGCACGATTTATTAACAACAGTGAAGATGAGCTTAAAACAGTATTTGCAGATTTCAAAACGAACAACGTTGAAGAGCTGATTCTCGACCTACGCTACAACGGAGGCGGCAGAACCCACATTGCTCGATTTCTGGCAAGCCTAATATCGGGGCCAGACACCAGCGAATCATTATTGATCGAATACCGCCGTAACAGCCAATCCACCTTGGGTTCAATACTGAGATATTTCACCACCGAAACAAATGCGCTCAATCTTAAGCGAGTGATCATTCTTACAACAAATGAAACCGCATCGTCGTCTGAAATAGTGATCAATTCATTAAAACCCTATATCGATGTTGTGACCATTGGCACACGCACTACCGGAAAGCCCTACATTTCGCAATCTGTTGAAAAATGCGATCGCAGCATGAATGCTCTGTTTGCAGAGGGCTTCAACGCTAATGGAGTTAGTGTTTTAGGCGGCATCGCTGCAACATGCGAAGCCTTCGACAACCCCGTTCAAGACTACCCAGTAAACGATATCGTCGACAACACCGATGAAGTCGATTCGATGGTTGGATCGGCAATTGATTATTTACACACCGGCACGTGTCGCGTACCGGAGCCACTTGTCGCCAGCCTAAGGTTAAACCTGAGTGAGCCAACCATGAATAGGGTCGGCGGCCAGCCGCTAGGGGACGGGCTCTAAGCCACACGCCTCAACGCCTTGTTATACGGTAATCCGCCGATGATTTGGCGTTGTTTTACGGCCTTCCATCTGCTGACGCTCGGTTTCTGTATCAGTATCTAGCCTTGATGTCGTTGATGGCCCGATATTCGCTTCCAGGTTCAACAATATGATCCTTATTTAACGGGGATAACCGTGGAAGCAGTAGCAAACCCAAAAAGCGATACCTTAGAGAAACCTTGGATTCAGGGTTTGAATGCTGTATTGGACCTTACTGATCGCAATAACAATCCTCGCTTGCGCACGACTATGTCGTGTCACTTCAAAAAGGATCGGCTTGCATTTTTCTTGCCTCCAGAAATGGCGTCCTTGCAGCCAGAAAACTTACGTTACATGCACAGGATTGCGAAGAAGCACAACTGTAGGTTGATCGAAGATCGTCGATCAGTGAACCTACATCCCATAATCGAACAACGTAGCATCGATACCAATGCGATGACCTTAGGTATTAGCATGTTGCTAATGCAGGCAGGCATGCCTGGTGCGGCGCCAGAGCCTTCAACACCTCATCGACTACATCCAGATAATTTACATATCGATGTAGCAGAGTTGATTTCAATGGCATCATGTGTAGCGCCTAATTCTAAAAGAATCGTGCTACTTCCCAATCAATTTATTGTTGATGTCCTTGATAATGAGACTAGCCCCATAGTGGGCTATGCCTGCAAACTAGTAACAGCCGAAGCAATCACCACATTAGCGCATTTCGATTCCAAGCATTTTCGCGCAATCGGTTATCAGGCGGGCAATCAGTTTGTTATGCATGTGTTTCTAGCAGGCGGGCCTCTGCATTCTCCACAAATTTGGGCCAACCCAAACACTATCAGCAATGACAATTTCAGATTTCAGTTATTCAAGAGCACGCACCCTGGCCATGACTTCGGCTTGATGTACAAAACGCTTTACCTGGATTTGGAAAATACGAACCAAGGCCCAAAAAAATTCAGCTCCGAGCCAATAGCTCATTAGTCAGGGCAATGACTTGACCGATTGCCGTTCTAGAGGCTCGAGACGGGTTACACTTGCACGCTTCCAATTAGCGCAGCGATCACATGGCACTCATCAGGGGGCACGGGCTAACACTGGCATTTGGTGCCAGACCAGTGCTCGATACAGCAGACATCACTATCCAAGCAGGACAACGCATAGCGTTGCTTGGGCGTAATGGCGAGGGCAAATCAACGCTGTTGAAGCTACTAGCCGGACAAATTCAGGCAGATAGTGGCGAGATCGTGCGTCGCACCGGCTTAAACACCGCTTACCTACCGCAATCGGTACCAACCGATTTGGAAGGCTCGGTTTACACCATCGTTGCAAGCGGGCTTGGCCATATTGGACAGATGCTAGCTGAATACCATGAGCTATCACTAAACTTCGACGCCAGCGACGCCTATGCAAACAAGCTGGCACGCTTGCAAGATCAAATCGACACAAACAATGCCTGGGACCTACCACAGCGCGTTGAACAGATCATTACCAAAATGTCGCTCAATGGTGACACGCTTATTGAGACTTTATCCGGTGGAATGAAGCGTCGGGTTTTATTGGCTAAAGCACTGGTTACCAAACCCGATCTATTATTACTCGATGAGCCGACCAATCACTTAGACATTGGCGCAATTGATTGGCTAGAGGGTTTACTAGCAGGGCTCGAATGTAGCCTAGTGTTTGTCAGTCACGATCGCTCGTTTTTGAACGCCGTTGCTAATCACATTATTGAACTCGACCGAGGCAAACTTCAGTATTACCCCGGCAATTTCCAAAACTACCTAGTTAAAAAACAAGAACACCTCGAGATTGAAGCGACTCAAAACGCTTTGTTTGATAAAAAACTTGCCCAAGAAGAAACTTGGATAAGGCAAGGTATCAAAGCGCGCCGCACCAGAAACGAAGGCCGTGTTCGTGCGCTAAAAGCGCTACGTGAAGAACACCGCCAACGCCGCAATCGCAGTGGCTCTGCAAATATGACTGTCAACCAAGCCGAGCGCTCTGGCAAGATGGTGTTCGAGGCTGAAAACGTTTCGTTTAGCTACGGCGGCGATACGATCATTAAAGATTTGAGTATCACCCTGTTACGCCAAGACCGCCTCGGCATCATTGGGCCTAACGGCTGTGGTAAATCCACGCTGGTCAATTTGCTAACTGAAAAATTGCAGCCAAGCGAAGGTACGCTGCGCACAGGCACTCAGCTTGAAATTGCCTACTTCGATCAGCTGCGCGCAAGCCTTGATCAAACCATGACAGCGGCAGAAAATGTGAGTGGCGGAAGTGACAACCTCCTGATCAATGGCCAACCGCGCCACATCATGAGCTATATGCAAGACTTTTTGTTTACACCTGATCGTGCACGCGCACCCATCACAGCACTCTCCGGCGGTGAAACTAGCCGATTGATGTTAGCCAAGCTGTTTTTACAACCGTCTAACTTACTGATACTCGATGAGCCTAGTAACGATCTTGATATCGAAACACTTGAGTTGCTCGAACAACTCATACAGGACTACGCTGGCACCGTCATTTTGATCAGCCACGATCGAGAACTCCTTGATAATGTAGTGACACGCAGTTTGGTGTATCAGCACTCAGGCAAATTTGTTGAAGTCATCGGTGGCTATGGAGACTTTTTACGTGAGATGAAACAAAATTCGTCTCTAGTATCCGTTTTCGATAACAACGATGCCGACAATGCAAAATCTGCGGCAGCAGCAGAATCCAAAAAAAACATCCCGACAACTGCGCCTAAAGCCAAACTGAGCTATAAGCTGCAACGCGAGCTGGACGCCCTACCCGAGCAAATCAGTAAGCTAGAAATTAAGCTTGAGGCTTTACATAAAGCCATGGGCGAATCTGATTTTTATGACGACAAAACCAAAGCAGAAAAAACAATCGCTGAAAGTGCTGATATGCAAAAGCAACTGGATACAGCTTATACCCGTTGGGCAGAAATTGAAGAGATGAGTGATGGTTAGGCGTGCTTAGAGCACAAGGTAATTTCAGTTAGCAGACACAGAATCGGCTGCGATTTTAGATTCTGCACGTATGTTAATGACATTAGCAATAAAAATGATCAACGCACCAATAAACACTGATAACAATAGCGGTTCATCATAAAGCATAAAACCAATCACCGAGATTAACGGTAAGCGTAAAAATTCGAGTGGCGTGACAACTGTTGCTGGTGCAATTTGCAATGCATTGGTAATACAAAAGTGTGCAAGCAATCCGCAAACACCAACCAAGGCTGCCCAATACCAAGTTTGACTATTCAATGCAGTGATCTCACCGTCATAGCCTGCACATACCAAACCAAACAAACCTTGTAAGCACACTAACCAAAACATAATACAGGTGACCGTTTCAGTGCGCGCGAGTATTTTGGTGCTCAACACCGTGCCTGCAAAACCAACGGCACACAAAGCCGCAGCTATAGTTGCTCGATTTAGCACAGCAGTATCAGGGCGCGCCACAATAAGCACTCCAGCAAAACCGATTAACACCACCATCACGCGAGTTAGCGTCCATTTTTCCTGCAGCACAAACGGTGCTAACAGCGCAACCCACAACGGTGTTGAAAACTCAAATGCAAATAATTGAGAAAGCGGAATAAGCGCTACAGCATATAACCACAAATTTTGACCCGTAAAATGGCAGACGTTACGAATCACATGTAGTCGCGCTTTACTCGCATTGATCTGCCTGAGCGTGCCTGCCTTCCATGCCACCACCACGACAATGAAGATGCCCAAGATAGAACGGTACAACATGATCTCGAAGGTATCGAGTTGCCCGGCGAGGGAACGCCCAGCGATCGCCATTAGCGTAAAGCTAACCATGGCGCCAACCATCCAAATTGCGGCTTTGATTGGATCGGAATGATTAACGGCACTAGACTCAGGATTCAGGCCATTGGCCGGTGCTTCAGTATATAGCTAAACCCATCTACACTGATTAATTCATGGCCTAAGCGGGTACACTGTCTTTAAGTAAAGTTGTACCGATGAGGCAGAAAGAAAATGATAATTTACGGTTTAGTCGCAATCAATTTGCTCAGCATAGTTGTGTGTCACGCGATTGCCAAATCACGTGGAGCCAAACCTGTGTTTTGGGGAATGATGGGTGCACTATTTGGCCCATTAGCGATTCCTTTCGCATTCAAATCGAAGCCTCACTACACTTCTAGTTAGTTCAATTGTGCAAAAAAACGTTCAAAGCGCGGTTTGTAGTAATCTAGAATATTGATCGACAACACGGTATGAGTAGCTCTTCCACGTAGTTCGTTGCGAGCAAAAGCGCCGTAATATCTAGAGTCAGCACTGTTGTCTCTATTATCACCCATAAAAAAGTAGTGCCCTTTGGGCACGACCACTGTGAAGTTCTGCTCGCGTCGCGTGCTGGGGTGTTTAACACTCACTGCGTGTGTAGGCATATCCATAATACTTTCCCAAGCATAAACCACCGGCTCTCTATCGCTTGTTCTTAGTGGCGATAATCCTTCTGTTATCTCAGTACTGTATATGGCTGGCAAACCATTGATAAAGAGCTGATTATTAATTAAGGCGATCTGATCCCCAGGCATCCCGATTAGCCGCTTAATTAAACGTTTATCAGCAGCGGTAGAGTTGATCACGACAATATCACCGCGCTCTGGTTGGCCCAAATTGGCGATAGTGATATCGGTGAATGGAAATTTGAGATCGTAGGCAAGTTTATTCTGCCAGACGACGTCACCTTCAAGAATGGTTGGTTTCATTGACCCGGTGGGCACCGGATGCCAATCTGCAATTGCCCCTCGAAAAATAGCCATTAAGAACACAAACAATAGTAACGATCTATTCTGTTTAAGCGCCTTACCGATCGTATTTAGACCTGCCATACCCTATCCCTTTAACTAGATTTCTGATAATTAGTATAGCAACGCAACCTAAAATTACGGCTTACCGTTAAGCTAGAAACAACCATATTAGCGTGAAGCACGTCACGGAGCTGGCCATGCTAAAAACGGTTTTTAGATCCATCGAATGAGGTGAAGACGTGCTACATTTTGAGACTGTGCCCAACACCTAACCTGGGGAGCCATACTATGGCTGAAGTGCTATCCGAATCTCAGATCAAATCCTTCCAAGAAACAGGCTACCTTGTGCTCGACTCGCATTTGCCCAGTGAGGTGATCAGTAGCATCCATGAAGAAATCTCCCGGTTCGAAGATGAAGCCAAAAGGCTGAACGAATCTAACGATCGATTGGAGTTAGAGGAAGGCCATACAGCAGAACAACCGCGTATTAGGCGCATCAGATTGCCGCACAAGATAAGCGACATGATGCGAAACCTGATGTTTACAGACCATATTCTCGCGCCCGCCCGGGATCTAATCGGGCCCAATCTTCGCTTGCATACAAGCAAGCTAAATATGAAGTCAGCTGAAAACGGTGCGGCGATCGAATGGCATCAGGACTACGCGTTCTACCCACACACCAACGATGACATCCTTGCCATCGGCGTTATTATCGACGATATGAAAAGTGAAAACGGTCCCTTAATGGTCTATCCAGGTAGCCACAAAGGGCCGGTATATGATCATCATGTTGATGGGGTGTTTGCAGGCGCTTTCTCGCCAACTGACGTAGGGCTTAACCCAGCTGATGCAGTAGAGCTTACCGGACCAGCAGGGTCGATCTCCATACATCACGGGCGTATGGTACATGGCTCGGCACAAAACACATCTAAGCGTTCTAGGCGAATTCTCTTCTATGAAATGATGGCAGCTGATGCGTTTCCGATTATGGGGTCATTAACAAACTGGGCCGGCATTGAAGACTACGATACGCGAATGCTGTGTGGCGAGACTACGCTTACGCCACGTTTAAAAGACATACCAATTCGGATCCCTCAACCACAACCTGATACGCCCATATCTATCTACGAAATACAAAAGGGGCTCAAGAAACGTAACTTTGCAATGCCCTCTTAGCGAGCAGTCGCAAAAGAGTAAAAGCTACTCGCGCCGCCCCTGCACAATTCTATCCAATATCATTGCGCAAAAGAGTATTGCAAAACCTGCCAATATGCCTTGCCCAACTGAGGCATATTGCAAAGCTTCTAATACATCTTCGCCTAAACCTTTAGCGCCGATCAAGGACGCAACTACCACCATCGCAAGACTCAACATAATTGTTTGGTTAATGCCAGCAAGGATTGACGGCGCTGCCAAAGGCAAATCAACCTTAGTGAGCAAATACCATTTAGAAGCACCGTAAGCGATAGCCGCCTCACGAATAGACTCCGGCACTCCACGCAAACCCAACACCGTTAATCTCACTACCGGCGTACCACCAAAGATCATTGTCGTGACCACAGCAGCAGGCTTGCCCGTGCCAAAAAAGGCGATGACCGGAATCATAAAAACAAAGGCTGGCATAGTTTGCATAAAATCCATAATCGGGCGGATAAACGCATAGAGCCGTGGCCTGCGCGCACAAAATAAACCTACTGGAATACCGATGGCGATAGAGATGCATGCTGCCGTACCGAGCAGCGCTAACGTGGTCATGGCTTTTGTCCAAAAGCCTAAAAATCCCATATAGGCAAGAAAGCCCGAGGCTGCGATCGCTGGGCGAATACCTGCAGACAACCAAGTAAGTAGAATGATAAAGCTTGCTATAACTGGCCAGGGCGTATCAACAAACACAACCTCTAGTGCATCCAACACCGCACGAATACCTTGCGTAATAAGATCAAAAAACCATTCGCCCGATGCAATGATAAAAGCAAAAAACTGCTCCACTCTAGCAATAGCTCCAAGCCTGATATCTGGACTGGTCGGAAAGTTCGTTAGCCAACTAATCGCACCTGGAAAGCTATAGTGAATCACACACAAAGCCACAACCACCAAGGCGAACACAGCACTCAAACCAGTTCGCGCTGATGTCAGTCCAGAGGTAATGGTTTTGTCTGATAACCATTCCGAATAGCGTTTTTCTAATACGGTATTAGCAACGATGCCTTCGATCAATTTGATAATGACTAATGCAACTGCACCAAACAGTGCAACATAAACAGCGCCAGCCTCTGCTGTGGCTACCTCTGCTCGTATGCCGCCAATGGCTGCCTCTAATGACGCTATGGTGCGTTCAAATACCGCAACGTTATCAGCTTGCTTTTCGATAGCCGCAGCGAGCTGCTCCTTACGAAATGCTAGCGTGCCTTCTATTTGCCCTATTCGGTCTCGAGCTTCTGCGCCTAAGTCACCAAACAAGCCCCTACCCAGCTGAATAAACGCAAAGGTTTCTAACAACAAAAACGGTAAGCCCCAATTCCATAGGCCTCGCATGCCATACCAAACCGGGCCAAGCAATGCTGCAACCCAGTTAAACGTCCAGGTAAACCGTGCGCTCGATCCGATCTTGTCAAAGTTACGTTGATAGTAATCGTCGTTGGTTTCAACAAACCTGTTTAGTTGTTCGCGTTTTTCTGTATCTACCGTAGTCACGAGGTTTCAGTCCCTTCAATAACGGTGCGTAATAAGTCGGCTCGGGTCACAGCGCCGATTCGCTTACCCGTACCATCAATGATAGCCGCAGCCTCATCGCTTGAAATTGCCGCAGTAATCAGATCACCCAAGTGAGCACTTTCTAAAAATTCGTTTGCTCCCGCGCCCAAGGCCCCATGTTGAGATTCAAACTGATCAATAGGCTGCATTACAGCATGTGCCTTTACAACCTTAAGACGCGAGATACCCGCGACAAACTCAGCAACGTAATCGTCGGCCGGGTTCATCACGATCTCTTCAGGTGTACCAGTTTGCACAACCATACCGTCTCGCATAATCGCTATGCGATCGCCAATTCGCACAGCCTCGTCCAAATCGTGTGTTATAAACACCGTGGTTTTGTTCATATTAGCGGCCAGCGCCATAAACTCGCTTTGCAGCTGACGCCTGATCAATGGATCAAGCGCAGAAAAGGGCTCATCCATTAAGAGAATTTCCGGATCAGCTGCCAGTGCGCGAGCCAAGCCCACACGCTGCTGCATTCCGCCGGAGAGTTCGTGAGCGTATTTGTTACCCCATCCGCTTAGCTCAACCATTTCCAGGGTACGTTCGGCGACTTCCATACGATGATTCTTACTAACGCCTCTGATCTCCAGAGGCAATGCCACATTATCGAGTACTGAACGATGTGGCATTAAGGCAAAGTTCTGAAACACCATGGCGATATGTTCGTTTCGGAACGTACGCAATTGAGTGGGGCCCATCGACATGATGTCTTCCCCATTGACAATCACGCTACCTTCGGTGGGTTCTAACAGACGGTTGATATGACGCACCAGAGTGGACTTGCCAGAACCGGATAAACCCATGATGCAAAACACTTCACCTGGGTTTATTTGCATGTTGGCATCGGCGACACCGATCACACAGTTGTACTTTTCGAGTACTTCTTTCTTTGAAACCTGATTTTGACGGATATCAGCAACGGCTTGATGCGCCTTATCGCCAAATACTTTCCAAACACCAGCTATCTCTATTGCGTATGCCTGACTCACCAGTGCCCCAGTTGTTTGATGGGTATCACCAAGGTGACACCCATCCTTTTATTACCGATATCGATATCTACAAAAATTGAATTACAGACCTAACCAGCTATCAACTCGCTCGGAGTTAGCCGCCACCCATTCTTTAGCAACTGTTGCTGCGTCTTTGCCACCTTCGATTTGGAAAGCAAAGTCAGAAACTGTTTCGCCATCGAGTGCGATATTGGCTAACAAATCAGCAATAGCTGGCGAACGATCGGCTAAGGAATTGGAATAGGCAATCTGAACCTGCTTTAATGCATCTTCAGTCATAACACTGGATTTTTTGAACCAATCCGGATCATCAGAAGGCTGGATAGCAATGTACTTCTCTGCATCAAACGCAGGCTCTTCTAAACGCACAATATCATGTTGAAACCAAATCGCATGCGGTGAGTAGCAGTAAAAGGCATAGCCCGAATCCTTACGAATGGTGTCACCCACAGTGGCGGTCATCACCGCTTGATCAGCACGGATTGGCTCCATAAAAGGCATTAAGCCGTAGTCTCGCACTTTCACTTCATTTACGTTAGCGGACGCCCAACCTGGTGCACCAATCCAAATCTCACCTTTACCATTACCATCGTTATCCATCTTGGCTGCCACTTCGGGTCGCGCCAAGTCGAAGATGGAGGTGACGTTGTTAGCTTCAGAGAATGCACGTGACACACAAAAGCTCTGCTTACCTTCGTACGAGTTCTCTGACAAGGTTACCGTGCCAGCACCGTCAACATACTTCTTGGTAAAGCTCTCTTGGTTAGGTAGCCATACATCGGGATGCACATCGATGTCGCCTTTACCCTGATCCATCGCTTGAAAAATGTTAGCGTTGTTGCCCGGCACTAGATTGGCTTCACCACCGATACGTGTAGTGACGACTTCAGCAATCAAATGCGCAATGGCTTGTGCACCTGTCCAAGCCGGCGCACCAATGTTAACTTTTTCAGCAGCATTCGCCACACCTACTGACAATGTCAGTGACGCAACAGCTGCGGTTTTAATCGCTACCGTTTTAAAATTGTTACGTTTCATTTTTCTATCTCCGTTTTATTATTTCACGCTGCCGAATCACGCGAAAGCTGTTGTCACCCTAAGGCTGCCCTAGTCATATTAGTTTCCTAGTTTCCTAGTTCCGGCCTGGTTTCGGCAAAAAATTCTCTACAATGGCGTTAAATATTTTTGGTTGTTCCATGTGGGCGTTATGCCCTGCGTTTGGTAATACCGCTAGATTACTATTTTTAATACCGTTCCAAAGTGCAGCGGGCTGCTGCCAACCATAGGATCGATCACTGTCACCCCACAACACTAGCGTGGGTTGCTTTATCGATGCTAAGGCCTCCCTACCATCCCACGTCTCCATAGCGCTTAAGCCATTCAGGGCTGTAGATTCGGAGACGCCTTCGCCCAGCTTACAGCACAATTCGTAACCATCAGCCTGTTCGCCTGCGATAAACCACTTACTGGCAATCTGTTTGGCCGTGGTCGCCACACCTTGCGATAAAAATCGCTTACGTGACTCATCAATGGTTTCAAATCGATCCGGCATTACACCCCGGGGGCCGGTGCCGAAACAAATCAAACTCTTTATCCTATCCGGCGCGTTCGCTGTCATCTGTTGCACGATCATCCCACCCATAGAGTGCCCTAGCAGATGAAATTGCTCGACACCAATTTCGCTAAGCAGCTGCAGAATTTCGTTAGCGAACCCGTCTACCGATATAGCGGAGTCAAGCTTAGCGTTACTACCATAGCCCTTTAGCTCAGGTGCGATCACATCAAAGTGCTTACTTAAGACACTGATTTGAGATTCCCACATGGGTGCGCCACCGAGATATCCATGCACTAATACAAGCGGTTCACCCGAGCCTTGCCGCAGATAATGCTGCGAGGCTGGCTTTTGTTCAGCAATGTTAGTGGCTTCAATCACGAGCACAGCATAGGCGCCTCGATGGATATCAAGCAATTCAAACCTGACATGATGTTATTCCGTTTTTGCATAACCTTGCCAGATCAGGTAGATTGAGATCCGGAGGCTACAAATGGACCTAAATTGGTTACGCGATTTCATCTGCTTAGGCCGCACCCTGAGCTTTACCCGAGCGGCTGCAGAACGCAACATTACGCAATCGGCATTCAGTCGGCGGATAAAATCGCTAGAGAGTTGGACAGGTGTAGCATTAATCGATCGTGCTAGCTTCCCAGTAACACTTACGCCTGAAGGCGAACAATTCCTTCCGGTGGCAAAAGAGGCAGTGGCGCAGTTACTCGGCGCACGCCAAGCCATTCGTGATCAGGATCTTGGCGATAACCCCTTTTTACGCTTCGCAGTGTTACACACAATTTCGGTAAATTTTCTGGCGGCAAAAATCGAAGAGTTAGAACACAGCATTGCCAACCTTCGCACCAAAGTGATATCCGATAGCCTAAGCACTTGTTGCCAGTTACTCTCCGATGGCGCTTGCGATTTTTTACTTTGCTACCGACATCCAGGCAGTGCACTTGTATTAGATGAAAGTCAATTTTCCCGCAAAGATATCGCAGTCGATAAACTTTTACCGGTGGCACAAACCAAAAAAGCTAAATCCGAAAAATGGACATTACCAGGAAGCGAGCAATCACATATGCCTTATCTAGCTTACGACCGTGCATCGTTTTTAGGAAACGTGGTAGAACACATCACTAGCAATCGCTCTACTCACTTTGATATTCGTTACGTTGATAGCTTAGTAGAGGCAATCAAACGAAGGACGTTATCTGGTGGCGGTATTGCATGGTTACCTTACTCATCAGTGAAGTCTGAACTTGGTCGTGGTGAATTAATTAATATTGGCGACGATAGTTGGGAGACAACAATGGATTTATCACTGTTTTGTTCGCCCGAAAGGCTCGACTCAATTGGCTTGCAGTTGTGGGAAAGTTTCGACTGAGTTCAGCTTGGTTCAAAGGAGTTCATACGACCTCCAATCGGCTTAATTAATGCCTTATCTGGGCTTATTGTTTTTATGCTGAACGTACCCATCAGTAATCGCATGCCAAGAGGCCTTTGAATCTGTGAATATATGAAATTGCTTGTCACAGGTAAATGGCGTGGTTATCGTACCAATTCGTAATCGCTTAATATCAGGCAATTCAGTTTTAGCGCTATACAGAGGGCTACCACAGTGTTCACAAAATGCTCTAACTTTGGTTTCACTACTTTGAAACGTTTTAATATTTTCAGCACCCGTAAAATGTAAACGGGCATCATCCACCGGGCAAACAGCTGCAAATGCACTGCCCTGCGCTAGACGGCATTGCGAACAATGGCACATAGAAATCTCTGTTATTTCACCATCGTACTGATATTGAACTTTGCCACAAGAGCAACTGCCTTCAATCATATGTAATCCTCAGATAACCTTGCATAATGAGCTAATCCACACTCTCCCTATTTAATGGATTTGCTATCCTTTAAGCACTAACATACTCTACCAACATTCGCGGACCTTTATGGCACGGATTGCCCATCTGGCCCGCTCAAAAACTAATAAGGAATCTCCATGCCCAAGTACCTATGCATCCAACGCAGTCAAAAGCGTACAAGCGACACGCCACCGCCTGAAAAACCTTCACCAGAAAAAATGAAGCAGATGATGCTTAACTTTAAAACTTGGCAAGACAAATACCAAAACCAGATAATCGATATGGGCGGCCCACTAGCAGGCGGCTCTAAGGTGGTCACATCCGAGAGCATCAGCGAAGGCCCCTTTGAGGGGGGCGACGAGATCGCTGGTGGATTTATGATCGTTGAAGCCGACAGCATCGATGAAGCTGCACAGCTGGCACAAGAAAGCCCCGGCGTAATTGCTCAAGGCTCCAGCGTTGAAGTTAGAGAAATTCGCTCAATGCAGGGATAGCGAATTGGATTGAAGTACCAAGATACTATATCAATCAAAGGAAAGATTAATGGATCAATATAGCGAGATATTGAAACAGCAGGCAAAGCTCCACGCACCTGGTATTTTAAAAAAGCATGGGCTAATCTGTAAGCAACTACCATTTGGTGACGGCCCGCCTCCGCTATATATAGCAAAACCTCAGTGGACTAATCGCTTTGACAAAAAGCGCGAAGCAACGATTGGTATTTTTTGCAGTATCTGGGTAGCGCCAACGCTACTGAAACAAAAACAGTTCGCCTATAATATTCACTCCAAAAATATTCGGAATCTGCCTGGCTATACATTAGTTTCAAAAAAATTCGCAAATGACTTTCGGGATCTTGTTAGAGCCCAAGTATCCCATTGGCCTAACATTAGTCTCGAGCACGGGCCAACAACACTCCTGCAAGGTAAAGACACTTGCGAATTAGACAGCTTTGCTGAAAAAGTAGAAGAACGGATAAACGGTTTCGTCGACATTCACCAGCACATTGATAATTTACTTGAGGCATCCGCGAGTTGATCACTCGCAAACGCTTAGGCGACAATCGAAATCTTACATAGCGTGGCAAAGGTGTAACACACGCTATGATTAGCCATCAAACCCTTCAACAACCAACACATCTGAATCTGCATTAGCATTACGTATTGCTTTGGCTTTTTGATACTCAGGGCTGTTGTAAGCCGCCAATGCGGTTTCATAGTCTTTAAATTCAACTATCACATTGCGTGTACGATTTAAGCCTTCCAAATCCTCACAGCGCCCGCCTCTTACTACAAACTTAGCGCCGTATTTTTCGTAAACCGGCGCACCTGCTTTTAGATACTCTGGGTAATTTTCTTCGTTTGTGACAGTGACTCGTGCAACCCAATAGCCCTTAGCCATAATTATTTCCTGTTAATTGTTAGTAGAGACTAGAAATCGATGAATCAAATTATCATGCCTTTACGGTTGATTTGCAATTACTCTTGAATTCCCAATCTACTCATCCGTTATTGCTTGGTGTCAGCTCCCCGCCATCCGCGCGCAGGCGAACTAGGCAAGCTCCAGGGTAGATCCAGCATACAACGCTTTCAGTGGGTGGCAGTTCGCGCTCGGCTTGACAAGGCATTCCCAAACCACTAAATTAAAAATATGACTCGCTCTACACACGCCCTCAACAAAAAACCCGTTGCATTAAAACGGGCGTATAAGGTCGCTCGCATGTAGGCAACAGGTCAAATACGCAACACCCATAAAACCTCGATAGCCTATAGTGGCTTCCGAGGTTTTTTGCATTCTGGAGCTCTATTGGTTGTCACTTTTTAGGAGACAACTATGTACAGCAATTTATTTAAAGGTTCATTCGTCGCGCTAGTCACGCCTTTTAACAACGGCGTTGTGGATGAAAAAGCGTTAGCAAAGCTTGTTCGATTTCATTTAGATAACGGCACCCACGGCATAGTGCCGATGGGCACAACTGGGGAATCACCCACAGTATCAAGGCAAGAGCACGAACGCGTTATAGAGGTAGTGACAGCTGAAGTAGGCAAAGAACTACCGATCATCGCAGGTGCGGGCTCTAACAATCCAAGTGAAGCAATCGCTTACACCAAACATGCAGCCTCTGTTGGTGTTGATGCCGCACTGCATGTTATGGGCTATTACAATCGCCCCAATCAAGAAGGCATCTACCAACACTTTAAAGCGCTAGATGCAGCGGCCACAATACCGCTCTTTGCTTATAACGTAGCGGCTCGCGCAGTTATCGATATTTTGCCTGAAACCATGGCACGCTTGGCAAGCCTTCCCAGTGTTGTAGGCGTAAAGGATGCAAGTTGCGATATTTCAAGGCCAGTCAGAGAGCGCTTGTTAATTGATGGGGACTTTTGTTTTCTATCAGGTGAAGATCCAACAGCAGTTGCTTACAACGCCCAAGGCGGCCAGGGCTGTATTTCAGTAACAGCGAATATCGCACCTACGCTATGTGCACAAATGCAAGAAGCCTGCGCGTTACATCAATATCAGGAAGCATTAAATATTCAACTGAAACTCATGCCACTACATCGAGCCTTGTTTGCAGAACCTAGCCCAGCTGGGGTTAAGTACGCCTGCTCACTACTAGGTTTGTGCGAGCCAACATGCAGATTACCCATCGTAGAACTATCCGATGTTACAAAGAAGACGATTAAAACCGAAATGCAGGTATTGGAGTTAATCTAGCGATCAGCCTTAGTGTTACATGACATCTCTGCTCGACGCGCTGGAAATTGCCGATACTGATCAGAAGGCAGCGATTGTACTGGGGGGTGCCGGGTGATGACCTAGCACCCTACTCTAGATTCGCCTAACCGCGCCCGACACTCGGATGGATGAACCAACCTGGTCCTCAATTTCAGCTCGGATTAAAGAACGTGCGCCCATATCCTCGCCTTGAACAATATCGATTGTCCCATTATGCGGCCATTGAATATCTCGCAGATAACCCGAAAATGCAGCCGTAGCAGCTCCAGTAGCAGGATCCTCTAATACGCCTCCCGATGCAAAAGCGTTTCTGGTGTGAAACAGCTGCGCGCTCTCACAGAACACGAACATCACAGTAACAAGCTTTGCGTTATTCATAAATGTTCGCCCGTCATCCAACGAATATTGCATGTTGGCCAACGCGCTTCGAGAATTCAATCCAACCACTAGATGATTCGCTCCACCATTTGCAAACGCGGGTGGAATGGAATCATCGAGGTCATCCTTTGTGTAACCAAACAACTGAAGCGCTTCACTAACCAAGGCTGGATCAGCAGCTGTTGATTTTGTGGGAGGCGACTGAAGGGCCGCGGAGTACTCACCCGATTGCATAAAGCCCTCCACCGTTATCTCTGCTTCATTCAATTGCAAGGTATACACGCCGGTGCCGTTATTCATTGCAAGTGCTGCCCCTAATGCAATAGTTGCATGGCCACAAAAAGGGACTTCAGATTCAGGTGAAAAATAGCGCACACGCCACTTGGAACCCATAGGCTCAGCAAATGCTGTTTCTGAATAGCCAACATCAGCTGCTATAGATTGCATTTGCGCCACTTCAGGGTGTTTATCCGATATATAAACACCGGCCGGGTTTCCACCAACGTCACCATCAGAGAAAGATGCGAGCCTTATTAGTTCCATGCCTATGACTATCCTGTATTTAATTAGCGCAAAAGTCAGCGAATACCGGAGCGTGGTCGGAACTGCCTGACTCGATCGAGTAACAGAAACGGGCTATGCCCCTAACTAATTTAGTACGCTCATCCTACAGCATCATTAAAACTAGCAGAAGAACAAGAACGAATTGCCATAATCGATACAAAGCTCAGCAACATAGCAAGCACTAGCGCCAATGAGTACGATCCACTTCGATCAAACAACCACCCGCTCAACCAAGGTCCTAACAAACCAGCAAGGCCCCAAGCGGTGAAGATCTGGCCATAAATACGTGGCGCGACTGTGGTACCAAACACATCGGCAACCGCCACAGGATAAACGGCAATGAGTGCGCCGTAGCAATAGCCAACTAAACCAAGGCCAATAACTACAATCAGATTTATCTGCTGCAAAGGCAACAACAGAAAACCCAACCCTAGGGATGTAAATAGTGGCAACCAACACAGCAACGACCTACTGGATAATCGATCAGCAAAACACCCCGCGCTAAAACCGCCCAACATATTGCCGAATACAACAACCGTTGTCGCCCAGGTAGCCGCTCTAGCATCTAGACCCTTCCATGTTGCAACACCGTAGGCGTGACCAATAATCATTAATCCTGCGGTAACGGCTCCACCATATCCAAGCCACATCAGCAAGCGCACACGCTTAAGGCTTGGCAAGAGCGATCGGCTTGCAGTTAAAGGCTCACTTTGATATCTCGCTTGTGTCCAGCGAAGCAAAAAGGCAGCAGATAATGAGACAACCAATACGATGGCACTCATTACTTGAAGCGCTAGAGCATTACCGTCACGATCAATCAAAAAAGAAAATAATAACGGTGCTGCCGTTGCGCCCACTGCATAGAATGCAGTAACCAACCCCATTGCTAAACCACGATCCTTAGGCGCAGCCTGACCGGACAATTGGAGTGCATAGCCATAACCTAATCCATTGGCTCCACCGAAGATCAAACCATAGGTGATATACAACAAGACAAGAGAAGACGCACTAGCTGAAAGTAACAAACCAACAGTCGCCATCACCCCGGCAATTGAAAATATCGCAAAGGGCGAAAACCGTTCGTACAGGCGATAACCAAATAGCACGGCTACTGTTAGAGAAACCAAAGCAACTGAATAGATCAGACTAACACCGGCGCGATCAGCACCAGGCAATCCTTCCCACTGTGGGATAAAAACAGAGAACGCGTGAATCGTTCCCAGCACCGCACTTACCACGGAACAGGCCGCGATTGTTAGGTTGCGGTACAAATTGTTCATAGCCATTGAGTTTGCAGTGCTATTGATTTTAGGTCAATGCACAGCCCGGTAGCATTAAGTGATAACGCCACCTAGCCCCTAAACTATCATCGCTTAAAACCGATAGCCTATACCAAGCCCTAGGGTCACCGGTTGATAGTCAATACCACTAACACGCCCAGCGCCACCCTCTTCGCTTAACTCTAATCCGATTTGGCTTGAATAACGGACTTCACTGCTTATATAGAGTCGCTCAGAAAGTTCGTAGTCCACACCAGCCAATGCCTGAATGCCAATTGAACCCGAATCAGAAAATGAGCGCTCCCCATCAGCGTCTTCACTATCCAGATCAACTTCCTGAATCCATGTTGCGCCACCGCCAATCCATGCAGTTAAACGACTACCTTTGCTCAGCACATAACGGCCATTAATATAAAAGGTATTACTGGCGTAATTGCCACTGGGTAACTGTTTGTTATCAGAGACTGTAGTGTTCGCATCATTAGAACGGTATTCCCCACCAAACTCGGATATCCAAGGCGAATCAGCGTAGTTGTATCGAACACTAAGCCCTGCATTCGAGCTTGCACCATGGTTTCTCACCGCCTGGGTTTTAATCAACCTACCCGTTTTAATACCCGCACCTACTTCTTCTATCCGGCTGAATGATGCTGTTGTAGCCAATGATGAAGTAGAACCACCTTCAGTTGAACCAATTAGGCAATCATTCCTATTAAGCCTACCTGGTGTTATAGGCACCGATGTTATCGCCATAGCCAGTGACTTGCATTATTTAAACGTTTGGACAGTAGCAGGTAGAACAACCGTTTTAGGCAAACTACGCGATGTTGTGGAAGAACTTGACGAATTGGGCATGCAAGTGCACCGCTCACATTGGATAGCGCATACTCATGTGCGGCGTGTAGTCGGTAATGCAAGAGACGCTGCTTGTATTATGTCGAACGAACTACGGGTACCTATTAGCCGCAGGCGCTGGAAAACAGTGAAGGAACAGTTTGGACGTGGGGTGATACACAGCGCCGAGCCAAATAAGCAATAATGTCTTGAAAAAATGCTAAGCCTTAGTGCCCAGCATAAGCACCATATATTCCCAAGGCACCAACAAATACTAAACTCAATGCCCAGACAATATCAAGATTAAACCAAGTTTTTGATAGGAATTTTAGCCCCAACCAAAAATATATGACCGTGGCGATTACTCCGCCAGCGACGGTCATCGCAGCAGTATGAACTAACGCCACAATGACAGCATTAGCTAGCCTACCCGCCATAAGTGTTTGCACTGCTTGATGCCCAGTATCGTTGGCATCGATCCCACAGATGCCAAGATAAATGGGCACTAGCATCAGACCGGCCCCATGAGCCATGGCCGCAAGGAATGACCAAAGCGCTAACTTTGCTGGATGCACCCTGGCCAAAAACCGAGGATGTCGCCGGTTTATCAATAGGTAAATACCCATTAACACAACAATCACCCCGGCAGCAATGCGAAGCTCCTTCTCCCAAATGAATAACGCACTCATTAAGGAGAATGGCAAAAGGATGGTCATCATGGCAATGAAGTGGCCTAATGCCAACAAACCCAAGGCCGCCACCAAGCTAGTACGTTTGTCGTTCATTAAACCCGCCGAAACAGCCAAAGGCCATCCCATACCTGGGTTAATGCCGTGATAAATACCTGAAATAATAACGGCCCACCAAAGGGCCGTCTCTGTAGATACCTCCATTAGCTATCGCTATTCGTCGCTATCAGTGGCTACTAGCCTAAACGCTGGGATAACAAAAACTATCGGTTGAACAATCACCACCTTCGAGGCGGATCTGATGGCTGCGGTAGCCTTTCGGGAAATCAATATAGAAATCCTTATCAAGTTCAAAGCCACCATTCTCACCAACGCGTGCCATAACCATTTGCCCACCTTCATCATCAGGATAAAATTGATCATCCCATGTGGAATACAGAGAGTTGGTCCAATACACTCGCGAACCATCACGACTGATCTCAACCATCTGTGGCCCATACGCGAAGTCCTTGCCATTTGGGTGCTTGGTGTCTTTAACAATGCCGCCAATCTCCACTTTGCCAGCAAGCACAGGATTCATTGGATCAGTAACATCATACTGATGCATTTCCCCAATACCCCAGCACGCAACGTATAGATATTTGTCATCAAGGCTTAAGTCAATATCGGTTACCAGCGGTGGGACAGCCTCAAAGCCTTTCAATAATTCTGGTAAATCATCGGGGTTTGCCGGCTGCGGATCGATTGTGATGGTTTTCTTCGCTTGCCATACACCATCGTCGTCACGCCACCAAGTAAAGATTGCGCCTTGAAGATTGCTTGTATCAACCACGACACCGCAAAAACCATAGGATTTTTTCGGGTCATGTGCTGGCCGTATTTCTAACGCCATCTGATGGTTTTCACCCAGATCCAAAGTTTGAATATTTTTACGCTTACGTAAATCCCAGAAATGGATTGAATGCCCGTATTTGTTGCTTAAAAGATCCTCTGCCACAATTCCATTTTCAAACTGTGGTGGTAGGCCCCATTCAGAACTCACCATGTAATCTTGAGGTAAGTTCCACCAAAAATCATAGTGTTTATCTTGCTTACCTCGATCCATTTCATACTGGCCAATGATCTCAAAGGTTTCGCAATCCATGATGAAGATACCCGGCGGGCCATCGGTACCATCCTCACCACCGCCACCCAATGTAGAAACATAGATACCTTCAGGACCACAGTGAATTGTGTGCGGCCTTGAGTAACCTGTTTTAGCAAATATTTCCTCTGGTTCAATGGTTTTGTGTACCTTTATATTTAGAGGATCTTTAACATCAATAACGTATATACGCGAAGAACGAATGCCAGGAACAATTAAATAGCGACGCTCAAGAAACGCATGCCCACTTAATGGCGACAACGATGATGAACAGGCATTCCAACCAAAATGATGAAATTCATCACCAGGTTTTTCCATGATAAGTTGATGTACGATCTGCCCGTAGGTTTTAGATGATTGATCAAGGTCGACTACCGCAATACCATCAGGCAGAGAACCATCTGGGCTAAGCATCACGGTGAATCCGTAATTTTCGACCGGGGCTTGCATAGCAAGCTTGGCTGTAGCGTGAAACGTTGGATCAGGTCTTACATTCATAGAGCCTCCAAGTTGTTTTTACCGTGCGCCTCGATAATATCGAATTACCACCCTATTAGCCAATGTTTGGTTCCAGTTAAATTTAATGCCAGCTTAAGCCAAGGCGTGAAACACTCACTCGGCACACAACAATCATCGCGCACAACTAAATAACTAGGACAAAATAGCCCAGTGCTTGCTTACAATTTTTGAGTAGCAAAGCGCTAGCGGGAGAAATGTTTTACGACAACTTTGCTTTATCGGAGAGTTCATGCAATATTTTCACTGCATCTTTAGCTCGGTCTGCTGGCACAAACAAATGATCATGAAAATAACCTGCCACTGGATTAACACCCATTCCGTGCTTAGCCAATACGGGAATAATTGCCGCCAAAAAACCAACCGCATCAAGTGCTGAATGAATCTGCAGAGTAATTCGACAACAAGGGAATACAAAATCAAGCCCTGCCGATTCCGCGTACTGTTGCTCTAGTATTAAAGTTACACCTTCAGATTCTCTAAACACCATCATTGCTTTGCTTATATGCATCGACAGTTCGCTATCGTTTATAGCATCGGTGACCGTAACAAATACAAACGTACGTGGATCAAGCTTTGGGCTCATCTCAGCCATCAAGGCGCTTAGATCATGCTCACCAACCGGTGCAGCATAGTTTGTTGAGGGATCAGCCATGTCAGTTTCTAAACCATTTTTAACTTGCGTCATCGATATCTCCATTGCGATGACACCTGCCTTAACGAGCAAATGCTGATCGAATCAAACCAAAACCAGCTAAAGAAAATAGAACTGCAGCCAAGCCATCTATCCTACGACGAAAACGTCGATACACACGCATCATCCCAGCTATTGAAAATACGTATGAGTAGAGGGCGTTATTGATAAAACCGACGGCAGCACACACTATGGCAGTTGCGATAACAGCTTGCAAGCCATCGTTTGCATCCAAACCAACTGATAGGGCTGCCATCCAAGCAATCACCGATTTTGGGTTAGACACATTTAAAATCAATCCTCGCAAAAACCATCTCTTTTCAGATGATGATGGCGGTGGTGCATCTGAATCGGCTTGATTAGCGGAACGAGCCGTTAACAAGGCGAGCCAAAGCAAATAGAGACCACCTAGGATTTTTAGAGCCATCAACAGATATACGGAACCTTGAAGTACCGCGCCCATACCACTGGCTGCAATCAAACCCCAGAACACCAAACCAAACGACAAACCCAAGCTATAGATCAAACTAATTTTGCGCCCATGACTCATGGCAATCGTGGCGTTGGAAAGGTTGGCAGGCCCTGGCGTGACAGCTACAGCGTAAAATGCCACAGCAGACACGGAGAGTGAAACAAAATCAATCATTGAACATCATCTTATAAGGACAATATGGCTTCGCACAAAATATCTCTACCTTACGCTAACGCCAAAATTGCCACCAACTTTTTGATCGCCTGCCAAAGTCCTCAGCATCAAAGCCATAGAAAGTGGAGAGGATTTCAGAGTCCGTTATATCAGCACCATCACTTAATGCCTTGTTTGCAGCGTTCACCTCGTCACTTTTCGCCACCACTGCTTCAAATGTCGACACTGGTATTTCTTCTGTATACCCCTGCTGCAACAAACTAATACCAAGTGCTAACGCAGTAGTAAAAAGTTGTTGGCCTGCAACAGGAATATGGAAGGTAGTGCCATCGGTAGCACGAATTTGAAAATCAGCCCCAAATTTCTCTACACCCATGCTTTTAAGGACCGCCCAAGAGAAGGCAGATTGCACATACAGATACAATTTACGCGCGTCCGCATGCGCGATTCCATACTCAAGCAACACTGCAATTATTTCTGCCTCATTTGATTGCTTTTCCTCGAACAACTGAGCCGTTCTGGTGACTAGCGCCAGTGCTTCTTCGTGTTTCATGCGTTACCTGAATTGCTTTAAGTTGGCTCTACGCTAGACTACGTAATTTTTGCCGAACAAATTCTTGGCTTAGTTAAACGATTGTTGCAAGATTTAGAACAGCAAACCCTTACAAACGCCATATTGGCTCTTATGAACGATCAGCCAGCAGCCGGACACCCATTGCACAAAAGAATGCACCTAGTGCAGCTTCAATAAATCGCCGGGCTCGCGTATATAGCGCGACCATTGCTTGAGTCGAAAACAATAACGCATACATAATATGACCACCCACCGATAGTAATGTTGCCCCAAAAACGATACTGCTGCCTACCCATAAAGGCGCTCCCGCGTGGGCACCTATGGACACAATAGCCAACGTTGCCAGTGCTGCCTTCGGGTTAGTCATTTGCACCGTTAAACCTCTCTTAAAGTAGGCAGTATTGTTTTCTAAATTAACGATTGTTGTACTCACGTGCTTTGTGGAAACCGCGGAGCGGAGTGCTTTATAGCCAAGCCATAGCAAATAACATCCACCAAGAACCTTTAACGTGAACATAATAATTGCGTACTTGGAAATAACCGCGGTAAACCCAAGAACAGCAAGTGATACCCACAGAAAGGTTCCAAAGCCAACGCCCAAGGCCAAAGCAATACCTTGCTTACGCCCCACACCCATAGACGTGCCAATAACAGCCATGATATTAGGCCCTGGGCTCATTAACGCTAGCATTACAGCTGAGAGTGAAAGCAGAACACCCGGGAGAAACTGTTGGATTTCAGACATAGGTAAAACTCGCTAAAGGATAGCTGCCACTATACTGGAAACGCATCGAGTAATTATCTACCATTAGCAGTCCCTGAATAGACGTGTCGACATCCCCGCCTAAGCGGAGATGACGCGATTTCAGGGGATCAATGCACCTACGACAGTCGTGGGCGCTTTGAAAAACTAAGCAGGCACAGCAGCAGGCGACTTTTTGCGCACTGGAGGCGCAGGGGGGCTAGGTTCTTGGTTTTTCATAGCATCAACCACCGCGTTAACTGGGCTTTTCATATAAGGCTCTGAATCGATATCAAGCGCAGTCAATATAGAGGAAGTAATGGATACGAGATCGTGCTCCACGCTTAAATCAGAATGCTGCGACAAGTCAGACGTACCGTTAAAGACAAAGCAACAACCACCTGGTACGTGCTGCGCAGTCGAACCACTCATATCTTGTATAGGATCGATGAGCATCCCAGCTTCCTCCAAACTAACTGATCGTCCATCAACTGTAATGGAATCGATATCAATGTTATTTTGAAAAATTAGAAATGCTGTCTGCTTATCATCAATTGGCTTCACCGTTGGTAGTTGGCCGTTAATATCCATGTTTTTGCACACCTGCTTGAACCGCTCAAGCCCTTCATTTTCAGCAAACCCCACCACATACTCAGGCTCCATGCCGGTTAGCTTTTTGTATTCATTGGGCTCGAATCCAAGCGATGACATAAAGGCGTCGAAATCATTAATAATGAGCTGATTAGTTACCGGCTCATGCTCGATAGCTTCTTGGCCCATGCTGGCTATAACCAACACGCTAAATTCGGGATTTGATTTTGTAAATTTATCGAGCCTACCTAGCATGTAATCGGCTTCGTCCATCGCCGCATCGATCTCGCCACCGTAGGTGTTACGCCAGTCTTCAGGCATGCGATTGACTATGTAATCATCTTGAAATTTTGCCGCCCAATAAGGATGCATAGACGCGGCGACATGGTTAATAAATATTGTCGAAAAATGCGGCTTTGACTCTTTGATTTGCTTAAACACAACATCGAACGTTAGCAACGCTTGGATGTTTCGCCGCCTTACAATACGTGCGCGGTTTCGACGCTCACCAATTAACTGCTTCGCAGTTTTTAACAGGGTACTCGTCGATATGCCTAAACGAGGAATATTAAAAATTAATGAAGAAACCTGTGAAAAACCAAAACCACCTTTACGCACGTTACGTCCAGAGCGCTGTACTGCCATATTATTCAATCGTTGAAACGAGCCAAGATGAGGCGGTACGGTCTCAAACGTTGGTGCAAAAGGATCGGTTAAATAAAACGATACGTTTTCGGTATTCCCTGGGACAGGATATGAACCAATCGATGCACCACAACCAATATTTTTACCCGCATTTTTTATCAGTTCCCAGATAGGTGGGTGATTTTTTTTCCCCACTGCCTCCGTTTGATTGTATTCAACAAAGCCGTGCTCATGGTCCGGCACGCCACGATGAAAAGTTTGCCAACTTAGCTTGGGATGCAACTGAATTTGATCCGGCGTGGCAGCTGTGAATCTAGCGGAGCGATTGGCGACCGTAGCCCAGTTAGAAGCAGGGTTATTTTGTACGTAATCATCAACAAGCCGATTAGGCACTTCGTTGATCTCAAATACGATTAGCTTTCTATCCATTTTGTTTCACTGTAAAAATTGAATCTTTTTTTGTTCTGTGATGCCCAGTTTACTCTGAAAATTGCGAGGCATTCGCTCGCCGCAGAACCGCTGGTAGCTAATAAAAACACAGTTAGTGGACCAGTGCACAAAATAATCAGAATGGGTTCCAACAATCAATCACTTAGCCCACCTTTGACGGCCTCCCACGAAATAAAGCGCCAATAATAATTTATAGGGCTAATTTGCTATTAGCACTCCAATCTGCACGACATAAAGGGGATTTTCATCTTTCGCGAGCAATTTCCTTATGTCAATTTGCTTGATAAAAAGGCCAGAGTTTCTCGACTAGTCGTTTTTTACCTCTATACTTTGTTGACCAGCTACACCCACCAATCACGATACTGGCTCTCATCCCTGATGATCAACATTTCACGTTGATCGACTTGCAAACTGTAATTATATACAGTACTCTAAACTCATTAACTCAATGGGTGATGAGAATGGGACACTATCCTCTTTTGTTTGATCAAGTCAGGAGTGCTACTCGCGAGCATCGCCTAAGCTATCGCTCAGAACAAGCCTATGTCATGTGGGTTCAGCAATTTATTCACTTCCATAATTGCACGCACCCACAAGATCTAGGGCCGCTAGATGTCGAGGCATTTTTGAGCCATCTAGCATTAGATCGCAACGTAGCGCCCAGCGCACAAAATCAAGCGCTCAGTGCAATCGTGTTTCTCTACACCTATGTGCAGCTACCACCAATAGGCAACTTAGATCAGCTTACAAAGGCAACTTCGGTAACTAAAAACAAACAACGTAAGCCAACAAGCTTCACAAAAAACGAAGCCAAGGCAGTTTTATCTCAACTTAAAAACCCGCACTGGTTAATAGCAACATTAATGTATGGCTGCGGCTTACGATTAACCGAAACCCTAAGGTTGCGTGTAAAAGATATCGACTTTCACAACGGCATCATGACAATCAGAAATGGCAGGGGCGGCAAAGATCGAATACTCGATCTTCCAAATGAGACGCTTCTACCTTTAAAAAAACAGATCGGTTTAGCACGTTGCATACACGACGAAGATCTGACAGACGGGTTCGGTCGTACAATATTACCGCATACACTAGCGCGTAAATACGGCCTAGCAAGCAGTGATTTTGTATGGCAGTTGGTGTTTCCTAACGGCAATCGCAGCCTGGGGCCACGCTCCGGAGTCATTGGTCGCTATCATCTACCAGAGCAAGCAGTACAACAAGCTGTGCGATCAGCCATCGCAGAGGCAAATACCAATATAAGTTGCGATAAAATGAGTGAAACAATCAGCAAGCACCCTATCAATAATGGCCATATCTATAACTGCCATATCAATATCGGCAAACACGCCAGCTGTCACACATTTCGGCATTCATTTGCTACTCACTCACTTCAACGTGGAGTAGACATTCACACTTTACAAAAGCAACTCGGTCACAGCGATATTAATGCCATGCAAGCCTACGTAGAGTCAGCACAAAGCAGCGATAACGTTGTAACTCAACCCCTGAAAACAGCGTAAGCCTGGTTAGGCAATCGTGATTGCCAGTGCACGCTCACTGACACTGTGTACTGATAATTTTGACCAGTTTCCTTACTCCGTGCGATACTTAACGCTCATTGATAATAATTGGACGTGTGCAAATACATACGCCCTTTTGCTACCCACTGCCTCAGCAGCCTGTCTAGTACCTGAGAGGTGATCGTTTTTACTGGACAAGGTCAATCCAGATGGTAAACGGCTTATTTGCCTACATTCTGAAGTACAGCAAGCGTCAGCAGATAGTGCTGACTCTCATGACGGTCCTATCGTTTCCGTTTTACTACCTCAGCTTGGATTTACCCAAAACCATTATCAACGACGCCATCAGTGGCACTAATTTCCCTACTAACGCCTCCATCAATATCGCAGGCTTTAATCTTAGCATCGGCACCTTCGAACAAATTCCCTACCTGATTCTCCTCTGCCTTGCCTTTCTACTACTGGTGCTTATCAATGGTGGATTTAAATTATTCATCAATATCTATCGCGGCGTACTCGGTGAACGCATGCTAAGGCGCATGCGATTACAACTCATTGATCGAATCATGAAGTTCCCACTAACAAGGTTTAGAAATACCAGCCAAGGCGAATTAGTGTCCATGGTCAATCAAGAAACAGAGCCATTGGGCGGATTCATAGGAGCAGCTTTTTCACTGCCTCTATATCAAGGCGGGCTACTAATTACCATTTTGGTATTCATGTTTGTCCAAGACTGGAAGCTTGGCCTAGCGGCCATCGCACTTTACCCAGTTCAAGCTTGGTTAATACCCAAACTTCAGCGTCAGGTAAATCAGCTTAATCGGCAGAGAACCATTCGAATACGCAAACTGGCAGAAAACCTTGGCGAGGTTGTAGCAGGAATTAATGAAGTACATATAAATAACAACAATGCCTATTTCAAAGATCATTTTTCGAAATTGCTTGGCGCTATCTTTAACATTCGCGTAAAAATTTATAATAAGAAATTCCTAATTAAATTTTTAAACAATTCGTTTGCGCAACTAACACCATTTCTTTTTTTCCTAATAGGTGGGCTTCTGGTTATTCGCGGAGAATTAACAATCGGTGCCTTGGTGGCGGCCGTAGCAGCGTATAAGGATCTCTCGCCACCATGGAAAGAGCTACTTGGCTGGTATCAAGCTCAAGCGGATGCCAGATTAAAATACACCATACTGACCGAACAATTCCAGATCGATCAAAGTGCTCTACAAACCGAAGATTCACTCTCAACTCAATGGCTTGCGGAACAACAAGAACTACCTATCGCAGCCGAAAACATCAGCCTAAAGCGAGCTAATGGCATTCTTGAAGTCGACAATGTCTCCCTATCAATCGATCGCGGCGACTGGGTCAGTTTAGTAGGAACAGGCAACAGCGGCAAAAGCGGATTAGCACAAATAATTGCGGGCTTGGCTAGCCCCACCAATGGCAAGGTACTCATTGCTCAACACGACGCCGCTTTAATACCCAAGAGTACGATTGGACGTGCCATGAGTTATGTCGGACACGACTCCTATCTTTTCGCAGTATCAATACGTGACAATCTTTTACTAAGCCTGAAATACAAACCTCAAGACAATATTCTCCCTACCAATACTAATAATGATGAAGCCATCTACTTCGATAATTGGTTACGAGAGGCGCAACTGTCGGGCAACAGCGAAGTAGATCCGAACGCAGATTGGGTTGATAATCAAAGCGCTGGGTCCGCTAATGCTGATGAATTAACAGAGCAGATAGGCTCCATATTGCGTACAGTTGGTGCTGAGGACGATCTGGTTCACTATGCTTTAGCACGTACCATCAAACCAGATGATTTTACCGACCTAACGAACCGAATTATTAAAGCCCGAGAGCTTTTTAAACAAGAGGTCACTCTTCAAGGACTCGGGCCTATCGTCGAATTCCTCGACCCCTCTGAATACAATGAAAATACTTCTCTAGCCGAGAACATACTCTTTGGTACCTCAACCCTAAAAGAATTTTCTGCCGATGGCTTAACTGAGCATCCAACACTTCGGCCATTACTGCACGAACACAATCTAGCTGAATCCTTAGATGCAACCGCTATCAGCACCGCGACCACAATGGTTGAGCTTTTCTCCGATCTTCCACCCGGCCATGAATTTTTCGAACGATACAGTTTTTTGGGAGCTGATGACTTAGTTCAACTTAAACGAATACTAGGTCTGCTCCAAAAATCATCTGCAATCGATGAGCTAAAACTGACAGACAGGCTGCTTATCCGTTCTATCCCTTACCGCTTAGTTAGCGGTCGCCATCGTGTAGGTACGCTAGAGGAGCATGAAAAGCAGAAAGTCGTAGAACTACGCAAATCGTTTGCTAAAAACCTAGATGCTGAATCTCGCGATCAAATCGATTTCTTTTCACCTGATAGCTACAACGCTTTTATGTCCGTTGGCGAAAATATTATATTTGGCCGAATCGTTTATGGACGCCTAGGCGCTGAAGACAAGGTCTACAAGGTCATACTCGACGTCTTGCAACGCTTGGATTTAATGTCACCTATATTAGAGATAGGCCTCTCGGCTCCAGTTGGATTAGCGGGAAGCCTACTGCCCGTTTCTCAACAACAGAAACTTGTACTCGCTCGAGGACTAATCAAACAGCCGAAAGTGCTCGTTATCAACGAAGGACTTAGCGCCTTAGATAGCGCGGAGACCGAAGAGATTCTGTCAAATGTAAAACGCGACTACCCACAACTAAGCTTGCTTTGGGTTGACAGCCAACCCAGAATTTCAAATTTGTTTGATCGCTACGCCTATTTGCAGGCCGGAAAACTGAGCAAACTGGAGGCGTCGTCATCGCATCGCGCCCAAAACACGACAACGAACACCACAACAGATTCCGACTCCACTGAAGCACCGGTTAGATTGGCAAACACGATTGATGAAAACGAAAAACTGACTCTGCTAGACAGCATTCCCATGTTTCGACTACTGGACAAACCTCAGCTAATTTTACTGGCAAATAACTGTGAAGCCGTAAATGTGCCTAAAGGTGAACGTTTATTCCATCAGGGCGACCCTGGCGATTCTCTTTTTATCATTGTCGATGGAACAGCAGGCATCATGATTTCAAACGGAAAATCAGAGCAAAAAGTTAAAGAATGTGGTGCCAATGAAGTCATAGGTGAATTAGCTTTGCTATCAGACCAACCTAGGTCGGCCTCAGTAGACGCCATCACAGATTTAGTTATTTTGTATTTAAGACGTGATGTTTTTATTGAAATGCTAAGAACAGACGGAGAAATCGGTTATCAAATACTTCAGGTGGTCGTTAATAGGTTTGTTGACTCCAATCAAAAATTGGCAAAGTTGATTAAATCTTAGATTTGAAATTTTTCATTACCAGCGTCGTTATAAACACAGAGTATACAAATGTCCATTGAAGATGAATTTGAACTCCTTAGTCAGCTCGAATTATTTGAGAATCTCGATCCAATTCAACTGAAGCGATTGATCTTTGTTAGTCAGCGCTATCAGTTACAAGCCGGCGAGTACTTGTTTCGACAAGGTGATGCCATGGGCAGTGTATTTGGCATTGTAAAAGGGGAATTCTCGGTCATTCTAGAATCAGCCCAAGGAGAGATAATCGCAGCACATCAAAAACCCGGTGATCTAGTGGGAGAGATGGCGGCCATTTCTGGCGAATCACGTAACGCATCAATTCGAGCAGATACTGATTGCGAGGTAATTGGATTTGAAAAGGATTTATTTTTAAGCACTGTCATCAATGATCCACCAACGGCATTGAAAATGATGCAACTACTAACTGAGCGACTAGAAATTCAAAACAATCAACTGGCACAAATATCCGGAGCTCGACATCTCGATTAATCTAGTCTCGAGCTGCAAGTCGTTCTCCTAACAACACTGGAGTTAATCGCTATGTCTGACCCAATTTCTACTTTCTTTGATGCCTGGCAACTCGAATCTGCTGATGCACGACTAGCAAAAATAACTAGTGCGGTAACAGCAAATATCCAGTACGACGACCCACGAACGCCACAGACGTTAATAGGCACCGACGCATTAACTGAGTATGTTGGCATGTTCAGCGCCAACGCACCGGGTTGGTCAGCCAAGGTTATCGACAGCAGTACTACGGCAGGAATAACGCGCGCCAACGTCGCCTTTGGCGGTAAAGGGCCCGATGGCAAAGAGATGGTGCAGCTCGGTCAGTATTTTATAGAAATGGATGGCGATCTTATTTCTCGTATGGTGGGCTTCGTTGGAACGGGTGCGCAGGAATAGGGAAGATGACGTCGCTGGCGCCGCGCATCGCTTTACAGTTTTAAAATCATCGTTGTTGATGCACCGAATCCAAGTACGCCTTGTAGAAAAATGACTATCAACCAGCAACATCAGCTTTCAAACAAGCAGGCGTGCCCACCGCTTTAGCCGTAACCGTAGCATTAACAAATAACTCGCCATCTATATCATGCTTAACATGATCAGAGCTGACATCAGCTGACACCTTTATATCTACACCACCAGCGAGTTTTGCTGCTAGTAATGCCGACTCTACAGCTATTTCGTTCGCCTTATCCATGGCTGGTTCGAGCGCATCGAACACCATCGGTGTATCTTGGTGGAACACCATGAAAACACCATTGGTTGGTTGTATCACAACCACTCTTACCAATTGCATCACACCACCAAACACCGATCCAATAGCATTAGCCGTGCTGGCGTGATCAGGTATGTGTAATGACATACCAAGCCGCCTAGCGACTTCGGGTAGGTAGTCAGGTGCAGAGCCGCCTACACCCACTATCGATACCTGTTTATCAAACCGCAGTTGTAAGACGGATGCAACCTCAGCTAGCGAGCCTGCTTCTGTAGTTGCCGTATCACTATTAACCGCACTTACAGAAGCGTTATCCGCAAAAATCATCTTGGTTAACACATCACGCAAAACTGCCATTTGCCTATCATTGATATTCATCTGCTGATGCAAACAGGCATCAATAATTTGCTCACATATTTTACTAACCACCAAATCGAACACTTGTTGGCTTGGCGCGACCTCGTCGCCTATTTCCCAGGTGCCACAACCATACAAAAACCTCATCTGCCTAGCCCACAACCTTGCAGCCAGCACGGCAGCCTCCTTATTCCAATGCTGACTTAGGCCAAGTACATGCGCAGCATCCGATGGTGTAAAGCCGCTATAAATAGCCAACCCTTTACGTTCTAGCTTTGCGATAGACCGGCCCCACGTCGGATTGGATTCAGCCGACGCTTCTATTTCAAGTGGGCCATCTAACAAGGCTTTCCAAACAATACGTTCTTGCTTTTTTAAGCCGCTAGTATCAGCATCGGGACGCAAGGCTATCGCAAATTTATTTTGTCGAGCGGTGGATAAGCCCTGCCATTGGCTTTCAAGCTTTGAGATTATCGATGGATGAAGCTTAGCCAACAAACTCATCGGCACAACACGACGCTGCTCAATGGCTAGCTTGCCGTTAAAGCGAATTTCGCTGTCACCGCCTAGGCCAACAGCACACACTCTAATAGCATCGACTAGCGGCTTCCAATCACCAATTCGCGCGCCATCATGGCTACGTTGTGCCTTGCCGTTTCGTGCAATAGCGATATCCGTTGTTGTGCCGCCAATATCTACAACCACGGCATTATCAATACCACTTAAAGCACAAGCACCCGACACACTCGCTGCAGGACCAGACAAAATAGTTGCAATAGGGTGTGCTAGCGCCATCTGCACATTTACCAACGAACCATCACCGTTGACTATCATCATTGGCGCGCTAATACCTGCTTGCTTTAATGTGTATTCAACGGCCAATATTAGCTCTTGTATCGGTTGAATCATTCGAGCATTTAAAGCCGTTGTTAGAGCACGTCGTGGGGCACCCAAGGCATGTGCCAACTGATGCCCACACGCCACTGGCTTACCAGTGAGTTCTTGAATCAATGCTCTTAGCTTAAATTCATGCGCCGTATTGCGAGTGGCAAAAATCGATGACACAGCATAAGCGCTAACCTTATCCACATGCTTCAGAATAATCCGAGCAGCCTCTTCAATATCTAATTCAGCAGTTTGCTCCCCAGTCGCACTGTGACCACCACTCAGCACATTGATACAATCGCTATCGAGGATCTCGAGCAAACCACTTTTTTGCACTTGCGTTTTGTCATATCCAGGCAACAATACACATACAGAGCCACCTCTCCCTTCTACAACGGAGTTGGTAGACAACGTTGTTGATAAGGCAACCATCTGCACTTGCGCAAGCATCTGGCTTGGCAGGCAATTTACTGCCTCACCAATACCCTTGGCCAAATCGCCATGTGTCGTGAGCTGCTTATTGGCCGCGAGTATATTCCCCGCTGCATCCACAATAGCAGCGTCGGTGTATGTGCCGCCTGTATCTATACCCAATCGATGGGATTCAGTCATAGGGTTTTACTTTTTGTTATCGTTATGAAAACTAAGCTTCATGATTAGTAGTGCTACTTGTCATTGGGCTTATCGTTGAGTGATTTTAATCTAGCTTTTAAAAACTGACTGATATGAAACGCTGCATGCGGTTGTACATAACGATGCTCCATCGCTTCAGGACAGCTCATACGAGCCAAGCATCCATCGTGGTTACAAACAGCTTGCGGATTCGCATCTAGATGACTCACACAACGATCAACATCGTAATGATTGTTTAAAAAAGCGTCGACAGGGCATGCGCTGTAACACGGTTTCTCTTCGCAGGTATCGCAAGCATGCCGCAGCGGCAGCTTATTGGATTGAGTATCGAACAGCACATCAGGCAATGCTACGGCAAAGCGGTAGGCATGCCATAAACCATACTCGGGATGTAACAGCATACCCAGTTGAGATGGGCGTAATGATTCGGCTCTTTGTGCCCATGAAATAAACGGCTGATATGGCGGCCCACCAAACGGGTAATACGCCATGCCACCTAGCTGCTTAGCAAGTTCATCACCTATGCGTTGGCTCCATCTATCAAGTGGGTTATCTAAACCGTCTTGCATTTCTGGGGAAATGGAAAACGTGGGCCAAATCGAAGAACCCGCGTTACCAAACAACACTAGCGACCGCGCAGCTTCACCATTAAATAGACTAGGTACCTTGTCTTCTATGCTACATACAAACCCGCCACGCACACTCAAGCCAAGAGGGGTCGCTATGCTTGTGATCGTTTCAATATCCATCAGTACAACTCTTGTGATTAACCTAATCTATCGTCTTATCAAGCAAGTCTGCTATCTTGCATACGAACACTTTTGCACTCTGGTGACCTAGATGAAAATTTACGGCGATGCACAATCAGGCAATTGCTACAAAATCCAACTGCTGGCTCACCACTTGGATATCGCTCACACTTGGGTGCCGATCAATATTCTAGAGGGCGACACTCAAACCGGCGAATTCTTGGCAATGAACCCCGCTGGCAAGATTCCGCTGCTGGAACTTGATGATGGCAGGCATTTAAGCGAATCAAACGCTATTCTGCACTATCTTGCCAATGGGTCACGGTTGTTACCAGAGGATGCTTGGCTAAAATCAGTGATCCTATCTTGGCAATTTTTTGAACAATACAGCCATGAGCCCAATATTGCAGTGGCCCGTTTTATTAACGTGTATCTGGGCATGCCCGAAGAACGCAAAGCGGATTTTCAAGCTAAGCAACTTGGCGGTAACAAAGCATTGGCGGTAATGGAAAATCATTTGAGCACACAGCCATTCTTTGCTGGAAACGAGATGAGTATTGCCGATATTAGTCTCTATGCGTACACACATGTTGCCGATGAGGGCGGTTTTAATCTGTCGAAGTACCCTGCGATCAGCAAATGGCTAAACCGCATAAGTGAGCATCCAAAGCATTTACCAATGTTAAAAAATTGAAAGTCTCAAGACGTCACAACGCTTTGCAATTAGCAACATTGTGTCTAACTGATGCGAGATATTTTTGACACAGCTGTTAGCCGCATTATTAAACGCTTGTAACGGCTTGCAAACATTTGTAAACGTCCTGCGCCTGTATACCTAGTACTTGTACCTATACACCTTAAGTGTTGTAGCACAGATGTTTGTTGTACTATTACCGCATGCCGTTGCTCACTGGCATCTCTCTCGTTGGTTAGCAACTCACATTTAGAGTACGAAAGAAAATTTAGGAGGACACTAGATGTCTTTTAATATCGTTGATCTAGTAAAGGATCAAGTCAAAGGCCAACTTCTTGGCCAAATGGGTAATCTTCTTGGTAACGAAAGCGGCAAGGCTGCAGGCGCTACGGACAGCATGATTCCAGCGTTACTAAGTGGTTTGATGGGTTCTTCAAGCACGAGTGGTGGTGCGGATTCACTTTTCAAAGCGGTCAATGATCAAGACGATGGCTTAATGGATAACCTTGGTTCACTACTTGGTGGCGGTCAAGCTTCTTCCGTTATTGACAACGGCAACTCACTACTAGGTGGCCTGCTTGGCACGGGTGGCCTTGGCAAATTAGCTGGCGCTCTAGCAGGTTTTTCTGGTTTAAGTAAGGGTGGCACTAGCTCACTAATGGGTATGTTGGCTCCAGTAGTTATCGGTGTTCTTAAGCGTAAAGTGATGGGCGACGGACTCAATGCCGGCGGCCTAGCTAGCATGCTTATGGACCAAAAAAGCAACATCGGTGGCGCTCTTCCAGCAGGCTTAGGTGATCAACTTAATGCTTCTGGTTTCTTGAGTAGCTTAAGCGGTGCTGCCGGTTCTGCTGTATCGGGTGCCACTGACGCTGCCGGTTCTGCAGTTTCAGGTGTAGCTGATGCCGCTGGTTCTGCTGTTTCAGGCGTAACGGATGCCGCTGGTTCTGCTGTATCTGGTGTAACAAACGCAGCTGGTTCTGCCGTATCGGGCGCAACGGATGCCGCTGGTGACGTTGCTAAAAGTGGATCATCAATGTTCCGTTGGTTGCTACCAATCGTAGGCCTGGCTGCTCTAGCCTGGCTTGCAATGAAATTTCTTGGTGGCGGCGGAATTGAAGATGCTGCAAATAGCGCAACGGACGCGGCACAAGGTGCCACAGAAGCAGTCACTTCAACAGCGGCCGATGCAGCAAGTGCTGCAACTGATGCAGTAGAAGGCGCTGCAGAAGGTATGGAATTGCCTGACGTAGGTGGAATCGGCGACAGCCTAACAGGTGTATTTGGTAGCGCAACAGAGGCATTTAGTGGAATCACTGATGCAGAGTCCGCAACTGCTGCTATCCCTGCGCTTGAAGGCGTTGGTTCGCAACTAACTGAAGTAGGCGGCTTGTTTGATAAGGTCCCAGAAGCAGCTCGTGGCCCGCTTAATTCAATTGCTACAGATGGCCTTGGCAAACTTCAGCCAATCATCGATAAGGTATTAGCATTGCCTGGTGTTGGTTCAATCTTAGAGCCAATTGTTGGCCCAATCCTAGAGTCACTAAAAGGCATGGCTGGATAATCCAGCTAAAGCAAAAAAGCCCCGCAATGCGGGGCTTTTTTTTGCCTAGAATTCAGTGCTTGTGTCAAACCTAAAAAGCTGGCCAAATAGCTGGCCTACGCAATCGTCTGTAGCGAAAGCCGTAACGAGCCCGAGTAATCCAATAATAACTGCTCTGCACTATCACGCTTTAAGCCCTTTGCAATCAACACTGCAAGCTTGACCCAGCCATTGGCCTCAGAAAGCGCCTGGCGTGCATCGGTTTCAGCTAACTCCGGCAATATCGTTTGCATCATCTTGATGCGCCGCCCCTCTAGCTTAATATTGGTGGCAGCCATATCCACCATTAAGTTGCCATGAGTACGGTTAAGTCGAATCATCAATAAGGTGCTAAACAGGTTAAGTACAATTTTTTGCGCCGTGCCCGATGCCATTCGCGTCGAGCCCGCTAACACTTCGGCCCCGCTATCGAGTAACACAGGATGTTCTGCCGCCGTTAACAGCGGCGTATCGGCATTATTTGAAAACCCGATAGTTAATGCACCTGCTTCCCGAGCTGCCTGCAACCATGCGCATGTCCAAGGTGATCGCCCACTGGCTGCAAGTCCAAGTACAACATCGTGTTGATTAATATTGAAGTGTTTAACTTGCTGCTGTGCATCTTCAGGGTCATCTTCAACACCTTCGATGCTTTTCATTAAAGCACCATCACCTCCCGCGATTTGTAATAACAAGCGTGCAGCAGGCCAGCCATAGGTAGGCCATAGCTCTGCACCATCTTGTACAGCGATTCTTCCAGATGCACCAGCGCCCACTAATACTAAGCGCCCTCGTTCATCATTGGATAAGCGCTTGGCTGCTGCCGCAACCGCACTAGCTACCACGCCTTGCACAGCGCTTACGGCATCAATGGCTTGTTGCTGACTGTTTAGCAACAAAGTAAGAATCGCATCATCGCTTTGCAGGTCGAGGTCAGCATGCTGAGGATTAATATGTTCAGTTTGCAAAACGATTTAGGCTCCGACGTCAGTCCAAACAGCGAGTTCGTTATTAGAAGGATCAGCAAAATGAAAGCGCCGACCACCCGGAAACGAGAATATTTCTTGGAGTATTGTCCCACCTGCATCAACGACCGATTTAAGCGTTGCATCGATGTCGTTGCTATAAAAGATCACTAAGGCTGCACCGTTTTGAGTACTTGAATGTTGCTCTGAAGAGTAAAACCCACCATCCATCTTGCCGTCGTTAAACGCATGATAGTTGGGGCCGTAGCTAGTGAAGGTCCAACCAAAGACTTGCGTATAGAATTGTTCTACTGTTTCAAAATTAGCCGCTGGTAGCTCTATGTAGTCAATTTTACCGTGAGTAGGCATAGTTTTAGATTCCGCTAAACAACATGATCCTAGACTACTACCAATCAATCACCTTGTGGGAAATGACATGACACCGAGTGTGTACCGCTCAGTCGCAGTTCTGGAGACTCAACTTTGCATTTCTCCTGCACAACCGGGCAACGTGGATTAAACGCACAACCGCTAGGCGGTGATAACGGTGATGGTAATTCTCCTTGCAGTTGTATGCGATTTTTTTCAAGCAATGGATCGGCGATAGGCGTAGCGGATAACAAGGCCTGAGTGTAGGGGTGTTGAGCGTCATTAAAAATTTCAGCAACACCGCCCGACTCTACCACTCGACCTAAGTACATCACTAAAATGTCATCGGCCATATGCTTCACAACCGATAAATCATGCGAAATAAACAAGTAAGTTAGATTGAGCTTCTCCTGCAGCTCTACTAACAAATTCAGTATCTGAGATTGGATCGACAAATCCAATGCGGAAACCGGCTCATCGAGCACGAGCAGTTTAGGCTTCAGCATTAAGGCTCTAGCAATCGCAATACGTTGCCTCTGACCACCTGAAAACATATGCGGGTACCGATCGTAATGCTCTGCGCGTAAGCCAACTAATTGCAACATCTGTCGTGCTTGCTCCTCGCGTTGGGCTGCGTTTAGTTCTGGCTTATTAATAACTAAAGGTTCGCACAGTATTTGGCTAATTTTTTGCCGTGGGTTTAGTGAACCGTAAGGGTCTTGAAAAACAAGCTGTACTGATGAGCGAATAAGTTGCGATGCTGGCTCATCGGCTTTTATCGTTGTGCCATCGAGCGTGAACGAACCCTGGCCCGGAGGCTCGATCATACTGATCACACGCGCCAAGGTTGATTTACCGCAACCGGACTCACCCACTACAGCTAAGGTTTTACCCGCTTGCAATTTAAATGAAGTGGAGCTAAGTGCCCTTACTGTTGCTTTTTTGCCAAAAAAACCCGTCCGCACTGAGTAATAACGATTGATGTTTTCAGCTTTTAATAGGGTTTCAGCCATTATGCTACCGACGCCGAGTTGCTCAATGGATAGTGGCAGCGTACCGACGTAGAGTCGTCTGGGGACGCTAGCGGTGCATCTGCTAAACATCGCGCATCTGCAAATTGACAGCGAGGCGAAAACAAGCAACCCGTTGGACGATCAAATTGGCCCGGTACTACACCTGGAATGCTAGGCAATAATTTGCCAGTAGCGCGTTCTGGCAATGCTGCTAACAATGCGTGCGTATACGGGTGACGAGGCGCTGCAAACAAGTCTTCAACCGATTGTTCTTCTACTTTCTGTCCAGCATATTGCACACTAACGCGAGCCGCTGTTTCTGCTACAACTCCCATATCATGAGTGATCAATACTAGTGCCATATCGTGCTGTTGGTTAAGCTCTAACAACAGCTCAAGAATCTGAGCCTGTATCGTCACATCAAGTGCTGTAGTGGGTTCATCAGCGATGAGCAACTTGGGCTTACACGCTATGGCCATAGCAATCATTACACGCTGATTCATACCACCAGAAAGCTGATGCGGAAATGCGCTGAGGCGCTTCAATGGTTCTGGAATTCCCACCATTTCGAGTAATTCGATTGCTCGAATTTTACGTGCACTTCGGCTTAACGGCAAATGTGCCTTGAGCGCCTCGCGCAACTGAAAGCCAACGGTAAAACAGGGATTAAGGCTAGACATCGGCTCTTGAAATATCATCGACATATCTTTGCCAACGATATTGCGCCGTTGTTTAGCCGTTAATGTAGTGAGATCAATACCATTAAACAGCATTTGATCTGCGGTGACGGTTGCTGTCCAAGGTAACAATCCCATCACGGCAAGCATCGACACGGATTTTCCAGACCCCGACTCGCCAACAATGGCTAATACATCGTTTGCATCTACGCTGATATCAATACTATCAACCGCACGAAATTGGCCTTGCGAGGTTTTAAACTCTACAGTGAGATTATTAACGTCAAGCAGTGCCATTTAGATTAACTCCGCTTAAGCTTAGGGTCGAGCGCATCCCGCAAACCATCACCCATTAAATTAATAGACAGCACAGTGATTAATATTGCTAAGCCTGGCAAGGTGACCACCCACCATGCTCGCAATATAAACTCACGAGCTTCTGACAGCATCGTGCCCCATTCAGGCTTTGGCGGTTGTGCCCCCAGGCCCAAAAAACCAAGGGCTGCAGCATCAAGTATGGCTGTGGAAAACGACAAAGCCGCTTGCACAATAATAGGTGCTAAACAGTTAGGTAGCACAGTAATAAACATTAAGCGCAATGTACCCGAGCCAACCATACGAGCTGACGTAACGTAATCCTTCGGAAGCTCTGCTAACACTGCGGCTCTGGTAAGTCGCACATACTGCGGTTGTAACACAATCGCAATCGCCAACATCGCATTGATTAACGATGGCCCAAGTATCGCTACCATGACCAATGCCAACAGCAAACTAGGGAATGCCAAAATCACATCCATCAAGCGCATGATCATCACTTCGACCCAACCGCCTACAAAGCCTGCGACGAGACCAATGGTTACACCGCCCAACAATGATAGGCTGACAACAATTAGCCCGATAAAAAACGAAAATCTAGCTCCGTGAATTAAACGCGATAACATGTCACGGCCAACAGCGTCAGTGCCAAGCAAAAATTTTGTACTGCCGCCATCTTGCCAAAATGGAGGTTGTAATAAATTACCTCGAAATTGATCAGTTGGAGAGTACGGTGCAATAAAGTCAGCAAAGATCGCAATCAAAATAAACGACAGAAAAACAATCAGCCCCGCAACAGCACCACGATTTTCACTAAAGTAACTCCAAAACTCACGAAAGCGGCCAGGGCGTTGTAATTCGTACGCACCGGTTTCACTCTGAGCTTGTGTATCGTCAATCGCCATTAGGATTTTCTGATCTTGGGATTGATAAGGCCGTAGAGCAAATCAACAAACAAATTAACAAACATAACCATAGCCGCTATCAACATTAGCCCACCCTGCACCACTGGATAGTCTCGAGCTCGAATCGACTCCACCATCCACTTACCAATGCCGGGCCATGAAAATATCGTTTCAGTGAGTATCGCACCCGCTAGCAAGGTACCTACCGACAAACCAATTACGGTTACTACCGGTATCAAAGCATTACGCAAAGCGTGTAAGCCGTTAATACGAAACGGGCTTAAACCTTTTGCTCGTGCTGTTCGGATATAGTCTTCGCTTAACACTTCAAGCATTGCTGAGCGAGTTTGCCGAGCAATAACCGCTAATGGTATTGTGCCAAGCACTACTGTTGGCAAAATTAAATGTTGCACAGCGGATTTAAATGCACCGGCTTGGCCAGACTGCCAGGCATCTATCAGCATAAAGCCAGTGCCAGACGGAAAAAAGTACATTAGCGAAATACGTCCCGATACGGGTGTCCAGCCTAAGGTGCCAGAAAAGAAAATAATCAGTAACAGCGCCCACCAAAATATCGGCATTGAATAACCAATCAAAGCCGTCGACATCAACAACTGATCAGGCCATTTACCGCGGTAAATTGCTGCAACTATGCCAGAAGGAATACCAATAAACACAGCAAATATAATTGCACAAAGAGAGAGCTCTAAGGTTGCCGGGAATAAAGCAAAAAATTCATCCCACACTGGTCGCTTGGTACGAAATGAAATACCAAGATCTCCTCTCAACATCCCTGACAGGTAATCCCAATACTGTTGCCACAAAGGTTGATCATAACCAAACTGCGCAAGCAATTTGGCATGACGCTCATCGCTCATGCCACGCTCACCGGCCATGAGCAATATCGGATCACCCGGTATCAATCGAATAAAAAGGAACGTAATTATCGACACACCGATAAACGTAGGGATGGTGGTGCCGAGCCGTTTTAGTACGAATTGAATCACAATTAGTGTTTATCGCTAAGTTAGCGCAACAATTTGCAACTGCTTGCTGAATGTAGTGAGTGACTCAGCACCAGTGTTAGTGATTAGTACATCGTCTTCGATGCGCACACCAAAATCTTCTAGTTCGTAAAGCCCAGGCTCAACCGTAAACACCATACCGGCTTCTAACAGCTGCGTATTACCTCGCATAATATAAGGGTCTTCATGGATATCTCGGCCCAAGCCATGGCCGGTTTTATGTCTAATACGATCTGCATGATCTGACGCTTCCAGTACGGCGGTTGTAGCGTCATCTACATCGTGCGCAGTTGCTCCAGGTTTTGATGCAGCCAAGCCTGCAAGGTTTGCTTCAAGCACCGTGTTATAAATTGCTTCTTGACGATCATCGCAGTGACCCACAAAAAACGTTCGAGTAATATCAGCGCATACGCCTTGGTATCGTGCCCCAAAATCAAACAACAATGCATCGCCAGCTTTAATCGCGTAGTCGCTTCTAGCAGAAGCATGAGGTTTTGCAGAGTTGGTCGCTGCTGCTACAATAGGTGAGAATGCCATTTCATTCGCTCCATTGGCTAGTAGCCTCTGTACTAAGATGCTCTCTATTTGAGCTTCCGTCATTCCGACATGTAGTTGCTCTAGAGTATCGTTCAGAGAGAGCTCCGATATCGCTATTGCACGCCGCATCGCAGACAGTTCGTCTTCAGTTTTGTGCAGCCTTAATGATGCGATCGGTACTTGAGCATCAATAAGCTCGCAGTTTGGTAATGCATTCTTAATTGCATGATGCACGAACACTCGCATCACCTGGCCTTCAACACCAATCCGATTAAATGACTTACCGCCAAGCAAGGAGTCAAACGCCGACTGATAACCCGTTTGATCTCGCCAATCAGCTACATCACCCTTAAAATTAACTTGCGCAAATGAGCCCAACTCAAGGTTTGGAACTACAGCAAACGGTAGACCTTCGGCAGGAATAAACACCACAAGTGGGCGTTCATTTTGATGAAATTCTTTTTTAAATAGGCGCGAAAAATTTGCGCCTGGCACCAATGCCAAAGCATCGAGCTGTTGATCACGGGCAATTTGTTGATAAGCCTGAATAGGATTATTCATGATTTTTAAATGAAGTAGGGAAGAACTGGAGCCGTAGAATTACGGCTCCAGATTTTACGCATCTAATTAAAGATGCTTACTTTTCGAGACTAACGCCATAAAAGATATGACCACCAAACGGATCGATTTTGAAGTCTTTTACTTCGTTACGAACCGGCTTGTACACAACAGAGTGTGCAATGGTTGCCCACGGTGCTTGCTCTTTAAAAATACGTTGTGCATCTTTGTATAGTGCAGTTCGCTCCGCTGGATCAGAAACCGTTTTGGCTTTTTGAATCACATCATTGAATGGTTGGTGACACCACTGTGCTCGATTTGATTTTTCAACACCATCACAACCCAACAGTACGGCTAAGAAGTTATCCGGATCACCATTGTCGCCAGTCCAACCTAGTAGTACAGCACCCTTGCGATCTAAATTTTTAGATAGCTTTAAGTACTCACCCCATTCATGGGATACCACTTCAACCTCAACGCCGACTTGCTTGAAATCTTCTTGCATAAGCTCAGCCATGCGACGTGCATTCGGGTTATACGGCCGCTGTACCGGCATTGCCCATATTTCCATCTTTAAATCAGTAATACCTTCAGCTTCTAGCATGGCTTTGGCAGCTTCAGGATCATACGGATCATCAACGGTGGTTTCGTCATAAGACCAAATGGTTGGCGGGATTGGGTTTTTAGCAATTTTGCCCGAACCTTGGAATACTGCATCAAGGATAGCTTGCTTGTTGATTGCCATATTAAGTGCTTTTCGCACATTAACGTTATCGAACGGTGGAACCTGCGTGTTATAGGCGAGATAACCGACGTTTAAGCCTTCTTGCTCCATCAGTGTGATCGATTCTTCAGCAGCCATTTGCTCAAGATCAGCAGGATTTGGGTAAGGCATTACATGGCACTCACCGGCTAGCACACGCTGATAACGAACAGAGGCATCTGGTGTGATTGCAAACACTAAGTTCTTGATCGCAGCCTCGCCTGCCCAGTAATCAGCATGAGACGCATAGCGAATAACAGCATCTTTTTGGTAAGCCACATATTTGAAAGGGCCTGTGCCAATCGGTTGTTGGTTAACCATCTCTGGCGTGCCCGCTTCCATCATTTTGTCACCGTATTCGGCAGACATGATAGAGGCGAAGTCCATACCTAAATTTGCCATCATTGGTGCTTCAGGGCGATTAAGTACAAACTTGACAGTGTTGTCGTCAATCTTTTCGATTGAAGCAATGAGATCAGGCATGGACATACCGCCGAAGTATTCCCAGGTGCCACCCGATACAGCGTAATACGGATGATCTTCAAGACGTTGACGCTCGAACGAATAGATGATGTCATCTGCGTTCATGTCGCGACTTGGAGTGAAATAATCGGTGCTGTGAAACTGTACGCCTTTGCGTAAGTTAAACGTATATTCAAGCCCGTCTTCGGAGATTTCCCAGCTTTCAGCCAATGAAGGCCCAATAGTGGTTGTACCACGCTCAAACTCTACTAACTTATTATAAATTTGTCGCGATGACGCATCAAACGTGGTGCCAGATGTATAAAGAGCAGGGTCAAAACCGTCAGGCGATCCTTCTGAACAATACACTAGCGTTTGTGCCGCTAGAGTAGAGCTTACCGACATACCCAATAGGGTTAGTGCGCCGGCCAAACCGTGTATTTTTTTCATGTGATTCCCTCTTCGCTTTTTTATTTAGATAGTTAGCTTTATTGAGAAAGCCAAAATTGTACGTGCATTTGGGTTGCAGTAATACGTACTTTGCAATGCGCACTTTCGCACAAGTTGCTACGAACATACCCGAAGAGTGTACCCACTTAGCTGCTCGAATTGAAGCCTTTTAAACCGCTTACTCGTTGCTTAGGCGTCCAAATCAGCAACAAATCGCTATACTATAATTGTTATTTTTCAATCATTTAACTGTTATATCTAAAGCAATTTACTACCATATTTTACAGCTAACAAAGCACCCACTGTGGCCTTTACTCCTTGACACACTAGCAACAAGGAGATGGGTCAATGTCAGCAGTCGTGATAGGTAAGGCAGGGGATTCGAATATCACACCCAAGCTTATGGAACAAATGTTTAAGCTACGCTACGACGTGTTTCATGAAAAGTTGGGGTGGCAGGTCGATGGCACTGATCAACAAGAACGTGATGACTTTGATCACTTAAATCCTATTTACATGATTGCTGGCAATCATCAGCGCGCACAAGGTTGTTGGCGATTACTCCCGACAACTGGCCCCAATATGCTTGCCAATACTTTCCCACAACTACTGCGTGGAGAGAAAACCCCAATATCGACATCTATATGGGAGCTAAGCCGATTCGCCGTAACGAGCGCGTCTCGTCGGTATAAAGGGCAAATCTATTTAAGCGAGCTCACGTATGCAATGATTGACCAACTAATCGAATTCGCTGATTTCAATAGCATTGATCAATACGTCACCGTAACCAGCGTTTCGGTTGAACGCCTAATGAAACGTTGCGATATTCCAATGATTCGGTTTGGAGACGGCGAATCAACGATGGTGGGGTCGGTTGAATCTGTCGCCTGTTGGATACCAGTCAACGAGCAGTTTAGAAATGCCGTTGCACATGCCACTGAGGCTCTTAAAACAGCGTGATACGCGATTGCGCCACCGCCTTAGCTACTGCTTGAGGTCGGTTGGTGACTTCCATCTTATTAATGGCATTTTTTAGATGGAAAGTCACTGTGCTTTCTGAAACGCTAAGTATCTTAGAGATTTCCCAAGCGGTTTTACCATTAGCTGTCCATTGAAGACATTCACACTCGCGCGCAGTTAGTCTTCGAGCTTCTGGAGTTTCACCATTACTGTCGGTGGCCACTCGCTTCAACGCTTCATGCGTAGCTCTTGTAATAAACTCACTGTGGAAACGTGTGTCTTTAATCAGGGTTTGGCTGTATCGCTCAGACGAAGAAAAACTCATCATGCCCCATTCAGCCCCTGAACCATGCACTGGCATGCTCACCCCTTGACGTAAGCCATAAAACAAGGCTTCGTTCATGACTTCACGCTCTGAGTCGCCCCGCGGGCCTTTTACCACAACGAGCTCTGACCACTCGATCGCGGATGTATTGACGCTGCAATGTTTAACAGTCGGGTCGGAATACATATACCCAGCGCTGTCATAATGATCTCGCCACAGGTCAGGAAACCCGTTCAGGATCGCAATGTTATCAACTAGAGGAAAGTAGGCGCCATAGATAAAGTGTTCAAAACCTAAGCTGTGCGCAAAAGACTTGCACACCCCTTCGATCTCGCCTTGGGTTCCGCAAGAAGAGAGCGAGTCTGAATACTCAAATAATCGTTCTTGTTTCACGACCTGTGCCTCTTTACGATGGTAAGGTCAAAAGCTGTGCTATAAAGCCATCAAAACGACCCATCAAGCCGCAATTATGGTTTTATGCAATTATGCTTACATTTTGACCAATACGGTTTTTCATACGTTATTCTGCATGAAACTTACCGTCATTAATAGGACTTATACCGCGCACAGCGGCAAAAACGACAAAAACGGCTAAAAGAGTAGCCAAATTCTGGAAAATCATATGAAAGATGCACAAACCTTGTTAAAAAACGTCGAGCTTTTTAGCCATTTGACTGATGAACAGATCAGTGAGCTTGCGAATCAGTCACGCGAAGTGCAATTTCGAAAAAGTGCTATTTTAATGACAGAGGGAGACGCTGGCGAATCCATGTACGTGATCGCCTCCGGCTTAGTGAAAGTGTTTGTCAGTGACGACGACGGCAAAGAGTTAGTGCTATATGAGCAAGGAGAAGGAGCGGTAATTGGAGATATCGCCTTGCTCGACGATGAACCACGTTCTGCATCAGTCGCGACACTGGAAAAAACGACTGCTGTGATGATCAGCAAATCCGATTTTTTACCCATCATGCAATCAAGCCCAGAGATGACTCTAGGTATCATTCGCTCCCTAACACAACGTTTGCGACATGCAACCGAAGGCAATCGCAGCTTGGCCCTGGATAATGTCTACCGCCGTCTTGCAGACAAACTACTCGAGCTCAGCGAGGAGGCTGGTGACGGTGTAATGCAACTAACGAAAAAATACTCACATCAAGAGCTTGGCAACATGATCGGTGCATCGAGAGAGATGGTGGGCAAGGTAATGGCAGAACTCATTAAGGGTGAATACGTAGAACTACGCGACGGCATCGTTTTTATACTGCGCAAACTACCGCGACACTGGTAACTCTACATATCGTCAGGCGGCGTGGAGTCCGATTTTTTCATCGAAGGCGACTTCACCGATTTGTTAGCAGGCTTGTCTGCGGATTGAATTGCTAATTTACTATTTGATTGACCAGTAGCAGCGGTTTGTTCGCTGGATGCGGAAGTAGAAACTTCATGCTTTGCGAGTGTATCGCTAGTCTTTATCTTGGACGGAGTTGGTCGACGTTGGTGAGGTAATTCAAAGTCCTGACTTCTAGGGCGAAATGCCGTAGTGGGTAGCCAATCACTAAATTCCTCACCATACACTTCCCAGATAGTGACAAACAAAGCGGCGATAATTGGCCCGATAATAAACCCCATAAAGCCAAATAAGAGCAAACCGCCAAGCGTGCTAAAAAAGATATATAGCTCATGTAACTGAGTATCACTGCCTACCAATTTGGGTCGCAGCAAATTATCGACCGTTCCTACCACCACAACACAATAAGCGGTTAGACCAGCAGCTTGTAAAGCGTTACCCGTAACGGCTAGGTATATCGCAGCTGGAGCCCAAACAAACGCGGTTCCTATGCCCGGCACCACCGACATAAACATCATTACTACTGCCCAAAAAAGTGAATTGGGAATACCCACAAACCATAATGCCAAACCCGCAAGCGCACCTTGTAACACACCAATGACCGCAGTGCCTTTAATGGTCGCCCGAGTGACCGATGTAAAACGGTGTAGAAGTTTTTTCTCGTCAGTGTCATTGAGTGGTATGTAATACAGCAAGTAATACAATAGGCGATCACCATCCATCAGAAAAAAGAACATGGTGTATAAAACAATTACGCTAGAGAGCAACATGCTAAAAGCACTAGCCGTTGTTTTTTGAACAAATCCAACCGCCGCCTTCGAAAAATTACTAGTGAACTCACTAAGGATACCGAGCAAATTATCGCGATAAGGCAATAGATGTTCGTAAAAGGGAAGCGCCGTAAGCTTTTCGGTAAAGAGCTCCGGATGTTGAAGTTGTTGAGCAACCTTCGGCCAAGCGATCTGTACTATATCGCTAGCTTGCCCCAGAACAGCACCGCCTAATACAAACAGGGGAATAAATACAAAGGTCATCACGCATAGCAGGGTGAAAAACGCCGCTAGGCTTTCGCGCCCCTTAACATAGGTCAAAATTTTGCGATAGAGGGGTGTAAACAAGGCAGCAAATAATGCTGCTAGAAATATTGAAAGTAAGAACGGTTTGATGACATTCAGAAACAGCGCTGATATCAAAATCAGCACCAGAATGAGAACGCCTCTGTTGACGAGTTTTTGCTGCATGGTGAACACTTTAACCGATTGCACTGAAGTCTAGTCGACCGAGCCTAGAATGTCAGTCAAGGCCATTACTTGCAATCATCCTGCCGTAGGCAGCCCAATTTGGTGCACAATAGCCTTTTAATAGAATTCGAGGCGATCATGAGCAATCAAACACTGTGCGATATTGGGCTTATTGGCCTAGCGGTTATGGGCCAAAATCTGATTCTCAACATGAATGATCGCGGCTATCGCGTTGTGGCTTACAACCGCACCGTCAGCAAAACTACCGCATTTTTAGACGGCGAAGCCAAGGGCACACAAATTGTTGGCGCCGATTCACTTGAAGCATTAGTTGATCAATTAGCAACTCCACGCAAAATTATGCTGATGGTGAAAGCTGGCAAAGCCGTTGATGCTGTGATCGAGCAGCTGCTACCGTTGCTAAGCGACGACGACATTATCATCGACGGAGGTAATTCCAACTACGAAGACACTCAACGCCGTTCGCTAGCCTTGCAAGAGCAAAAAATCCGCTTTGTTGGCATGGGCGTATCCGGTGGCGAGGAAGGCGCACGACATGGGCCTTCACTAATGCCAGGTGGCGATGTCAAAGCATGGCCCGACATAAAGGAATTGTTTCAAGCAATCGCGGCCAAAACGCAGCAAGGCGAACCTTGCTGCGAATGGGTGGGCAAAAACGGCGCTGGCCATTTTGTAAAAATGGTGCACAACGGCATCGAATACGGCGATATGCAACTCATCTGCGAATGCTATCACTTTATGAAATCAGCACTAGGCATGAGTAACGATGCGATGCACAAAGTGTTTGCTGACTGGGATAAGGGCTCGCTTAATAGTTATTTAATAGAAATAACCGCCGACATACTTGCACATAAAACTAATGGCGCACACACCGTTGATCGAATATTAGATAAAGCCGGCCAAAAAGGCACTGGAAAATGGACTGCAATCAATGCCTTGGATTTTGGTGTGCCATTGCCACTGATAACTGAAGCAGTTTTTTCTCGTTTTTTGTCATCGTTAAAATCCGAACGAGTCAATGCATCACTAACACTTAAAGGCCCTGATTCGTTCAAAGCCACCTCCACCGTAAAAGACTTAGAACAAGCACTGCTCGCATCAAGAGTAATTTCATATGCGCAGGGTTTTGTACTGATTCAAACAGCCGCAGAGCAATTTGACTGGGAAATTGATTTAGCTGCAGTAGCGCAGCTTTGGCGTGCAGGCTGCATTATTCGATCGGCCTTTTTAACTGACATCAGAACCGCTTTTACAAATAAACCGCAACTTAAAAACCTACTACTTGATGACCACTTTTCCGAATTAGTACAAAACGCACAACCTGCGTGGCGCAAGGCTACTTGCGATGCCTTAATGGGTGGTGTTCCAGTGCCAGCCTTGGCATCAGCGTTGTGTTATTACGATGGTTATCGCACGGCCACCCTACCCGCTAATTTGTTACAGGCGCAAAGAGATTACTTCGGCGCTCATCGATATCAATTATTAGAAGGCGGCGATGACACCTATCACACACAATGGCAAACTTAAATAAGTAGAATTATTGGTGTAGCAATATCGCCAATACAATGGGCAAATAGATAATTGCAGCAAGGTGCGTAACCAGTATTAAGCTGGATACTTCTGTAGGATCACGATCATGACGCACTAACAATAGAAAATTAAACACCGCTACCGGTACTACCGTTTCTATTATTAATACACCGCGTGCGACCCCAGTAAAGCCAAGGAAGTCAGCTAGCAAAAATGCCACCGACATTGTCAATACAATACGGAAAGACGACCACAGTAGCGCTGATGGCAAATGCTTTGCTTGCATCCCAGCTAAGCTGACTCCAAGAGTAATAAGCATGATTGGAATGACTAATTGGCCAAGTAACTTGGTGGTATCAGCGATCACCTCAGGCAGTTCAAAACCAGAGAGTCTAAAAACCACGCCAAACAATACGGATATAAGCACTGGCGAGCGTAGCGTTTTAGCAATATTTGCGCGCCCGGCATACACAGAATCACCCAAACTAAACAGCAATAGCACCTGCACTGAAAAATAGGCCATGGCATAGGCCAAACCTTCATCTCCAAAAGCAAATAAACAAATAGGCAACCCAAGATTGCCTGTATTGCCCACCGACATTGCTACACATAAGCGCCAATCTTTACCGGCAATCTTAAGAGCGATAATTGCCAAGGACACAACAGCAATATGAACTAGTAACGCGGCATATGCCATTCTGCCAAGCTCTAGAATGGCAATTTGGGATGTGGCCAAGGTATAGAACATCAACGCAGGCATACCCACATCAACTACCAGCGTTGTTACAAATTTTACTGGGTACTCTGGCCCTCGGAAAAACCAAACAACACCGATTAAAGCCAAAAAAGCACTTGGAGCTAGTATCGATAAAACTTCTATCGTGAGGGAAATCACAGTGATGATTGATTATTAGGATAAGTAGGCGTTGCTGCCGGCAAAGTATAGTTCACCAAGCGAACAATGGTCGTGGTAACGGCTCTGTTAAAGGCGTTAACCATTGAGATGTTGGGTGATCACGCGGAATACTAGACAGGTCAACCAGCCTATCGACTAACGGTACTGGAGTACGGGTATTAAGAGAACAGCGAGTGTTTGCATAAACGGCCACATCTGTACCCGTGCGTTCAGTGTATTCAGCATCAAGCATTTGTGCAAATTGCCATACCAGATCCGGTATACAAGGCAATCGATAAAGCTGTTTTCGGTTTAAGTATTGATCAGGCTTTACCCACCATTCACGATTTGTCTCATCAACCACTTTAAAAATCACAGATCCTCGCTTGTCACGCAGTTTCATGCGCCAGCTAAACTGATGACCCGCTTCGTTCCACGCAACATTACCGGGCATCATATAGTGGCGCAGCGGTACGGTTAGCTGGACAAGCAGCCATAGGCTCATAAACACCACGATAGAAATTTGCCAAAAATACGGTTTTGGTGCTTTGTTAACATCACCGCCAGTAGCTGCGGCTTGAGTCAGATGGCGCCACTTCAAACACCAACCTTTTTTATTGAGCCATTTTATAGCTTGGCGAGGCCAATTAGGATCAAATAACAACAAGGTGGCGGCTAGAGTCAACCACGGAAAAATGCCAATGTTAAACACGAGCGTGTTCATGATATGAAACACGCAATACACCAAAAATACTGCTAAACGAGTTTTTTTAAATAACAGCAATGGCGCGCCTACAATATGAAGCAAGATGACGCCGTAGCTGGCCAGCGCGATACCTGGATCAGCAGTAAGCCACTGGAAAATACCGGCATTATCAGCAGCACTAGCTTGCATCCACAAGCGTAACGGTTCAAGGTTAAGCCAGTCGTAATTAAGCTTTACCAACCCTGCGTATATCAAAATAATTTCAAGCTGAACGGCCATCCACACCAGAGCCCAGTTTGGTATGGTAGAACGCGTAAGTTCACCGCCACTTACGTGCAACTTTTTTGTGCGCGCAGCGTCGATAGACCAAATACGATTTGCTGGAAGAAACACCATGATGCCTGCAATCAGCATCACCATATAAAAATGATTTAGATACAACGCTTGATCAAGGAAGAACTGATAGGAAAAACACAGGAGCAACAACACCGCACAGAGCCGGTAATACCAACCCAGCATCACACCCAGCGCACTTAAACCCATCAAGCCCAACACCCACTCCAAGCCATTGCCTGGCAGCAAGGTGACCCATTCAAAATAGTGATATTTAAACAACATGCTGGAGCTGCGATACATGCAGTCAAGGCATAAAAATAGCCCATAGTTAATACTTTCAAATAGTATTAGGCCACCAAAACAGATGCGAAATACCGCTAGCGAGCTGGCATCCACTTCGCGGAATAAATAGCGCACAAAACGGCCAAACAAGCCAAATTCTCGATTTACGCTCATTTTCGATACCTGTGAGCGCACTTTATCGACTTGTCACTAAAGAACAGGGCTTTAGTGGCCGCCACAACCCGCATAGCAGTCCGTCTCGAGTTAGCACCTGTGGTGAGCAGGCGATGAGGCGGTACACAAAAGTAATCAGCGAAGGATTTCACATGCGTAGTGTTACACAATTTTTAGACCGTAGAACAATAACCGCCTTGGCAGTTGCAGCGGTGGTGTCTTTGCCGGCCAGTGCTGATGATCTAGATGTGTACACGGGCGTGCGCGGCAGTAATTTTAAGCCCAATATCTTATTGGTGCTCGATTACTCCGGAAGTATGAATGGGGATATCAATGGCAACAGAACCGACGTAGAAGAAGATCGTAAAATTAGCATACTCAAAAAAGCTGTGAACGATTTGATGAACAAATACGAAGATGATATTAGTCTTGGTTTAGGTTCACTTTATGACAGAACACCATCAGGCGTACGCTGGCCGATATCGAGTCTTTCAGAGGATCCGCATTCTGTCGATTCAGACATACCCGCAAATAAATACTCGATGCGTGAAGTCATTAATGCTCAGCTAGACCAACGTTCGGCTCGGGGCAGCACCAATACAGTTGGAGCACTCGCTGATGCAGCATTGTATTTTCAAGGTGGGCTGGTTACACACAACGACCAAAACGTAAATGACCCAGCACCCCATGCTCCTGATTCTTGGAATGACACTGACGCAAAATACGACGGAGGTACTTTTTACAGCGCACTTCCCGCTAGTTACGTACCAAATCCTGCTTATATTGCAAACGCTGTAAACAACACTCAAACAACTTATTGCCGAAATTATGCAAAATATAGCGCGACTGGCGAAAACTATTGCGAAGGCATAGTGACGCTCAGCTGTGAAGATTTTCCACCTGGGGTTGAACAATGGGATCACGATGATAATCCTAATACCCCCGATATTGAGGCGGCTAACGGAGGCTTTGAGTCTTGTGAATACGAAACAAATACCGTTTGGAATCAACCACAATACATATCGCCGATAGTGCATGAATGCCAAAAGAATTTTATGATATTGATTTCTGACGGATTACCTAGAGCACGTACAGAAGGCGCTACATTGCGCAATGTGCTAGGAGTACCAGATAATGATCCAATCGTATGTGAAGACCTCAGCACATCGGTGTTCAGCGCCAGCGGGGAAACTTCAGGCAATTGTGGTAAAGAAATTCTGCATAGAATGGCTACCATGGATCAAGTCGATGGCATTAAAAATTCTACAGTTTCAACCTACACAATAGGATTCTCGATCACTGGCGAAGGTCAAGCATTTCTAGAAGAGCTTGCCGATGCAGGAAAGGGCAAATTCGCCCCGGCTAACAGCAGTGAAGAGTTAGACAAGGCACTTGCCGATCTTGTGGACCAGTTTCTAGTGGGAAGTGAGAACTTTGCTGAACTTAGCATCGACTTAGATAAGGCCAACTTCTCGCATGATAATAGAGCCTATTTTTCCTTGTTTCAACCAAGTTACAACCGCTCATGGAGAGGCAACACCAAAGGCTACTTTGTCACTGATGCTGGCTTAATGGACATCAACAACCAAGAAGCAGTGGTTTTAGCAGATGGAAAAACGCAGTTTGCCGACACAGCGCAGAGCTTTTGGTCCACCGACCCTGATGGTAACAATACACTTTCAGGCGGCGCGTCAGAGCATGTCATCACAGGCAGCCGAAACCTGTATACATTCACAGGCAACACCAACAACATAAGCGGCATCGGTGAGGACTTAACCACAGCAGCTAATAGCCTGGATAAGAACAATACAGCCATAACCCAGGCTATGCTTAACAATCCAGCTGATAGTGATGCGCTACTAGATTGGTTACAAACTGCCCCAATGGGCGATGCCTTACACACTAAAGTGGTCACAGCCGACTACGGCAACCAAGTAGTTGCCTATACAGTTACCAATCAAGGTTTCCTGCACGCTATTGATGCAACCACGCCTGTTGATATCACCGCTGGTGACACGTCAGGTGGTAATGAACTGTTCGCATTTATGCCACAGGAACTATTGGCTAACTTGCCTGCATTAAAAGAGAACAGAAGAGACCCAGGGAACCATATCTATGGCCTTGATGGGCAAATTACGCCCGTCCATACTGATCGAGATGGTGATGGAGTAGTTGAACCTGCTGATGGCGATAAGCTGGTATTGGTTTTTGGTATGCGTCGTGGCGGTAACACCTACTATGCGGTGAATGTTACTGACCCTAATTCCCCGAGATTAGAATGGCAGATTAAAGGCGGTGTAGCACCATTCGAAAACCTTGCCCAAACATGGTCCCGCATGTCATTAATATCAGCTAGCACAGGGCCCAATCCAGAAGACAAAGAGCGAGTGTTAGCATTTACAGGTGGTTACGATGCAGCAGTAGTTGACGGAACCGACGGTGATATCAATGCTAGCGGTAATGCAATCTACGTAGTCGACCTTGATGGCAACTACATTTGGTCAACCCATGACAATGGTACTATCATACCCGGCATGGATCACTCCATACCGTCTGATCTTACGATTATAGATACTGACGGCGATACAAAAGCCGATCGTATGTATGTTGGTGATACTGGCGGCAACGTATGGCGAGTTGATTTTGATCGTATTAGGACTAAATCTGAATACGACGTTAAGCTCTTTGCCAGTTTACAAAACGATGCTGGAGGCAACCAACCCTTTTTCTATCCTCCTAGTATTGCGCTTAATAGCTCATCAGCAGGCGACTTTTTATCGGTTTCTATTGCGTCAGGCAATCGTACTAATCCACTAGAGCTCAACGTGAATAACGCGATTTATATGATGCGAGATAAAGACACCCGTCGAGGTGGCACGGCGCCAACAATGGCACCGATCATTCTAGGCTCACTTTATGATGCTACAACTAACGATGTAGCATCTTCTGATCCTGATGTTGCTGCAGACGCGAAAGATAAACTATCTGACGTTAATAACAATGGTTGGTACGTAAAGCTTGATGATGGTGAAAAAGGTCTTTCCGCCTTGGTCTCGTTTGAGGGCAATCTAATGGCAACAACTTATACGCCAACAGTATCGGACCCTGGCGCTATACTCTCTGGGGACGCCCTGTGCTCGTTTGAATCTACTGGCGCACTTTATATAATGGATATAGCCGATGGTCGCCCAGTCAAGTACCTTGATGACGGTTCAGCACAGACAGACGGTTTAGTTTCATCCGACCGCAAGACAGAACTAACTGGCACTTCCATTCCAAGCTCGCCTGTTCCCGTCTTTCCAAAAGGCTCAAGCCAAGTGAACATCATCGTAGATAAAGAATCAGTATCCACGGTCTCACAGCGTTTAAGAACGGTGTTTTGGCACAGTCAGTAAGTACTATGGAACTACCTCGATAGCCTATGGCTATTGGGGTAGTTTTGATTTATTCCTCTAATTAAAACTCCTTTCCGATTTATCGAAGCGCTCCACATTTGTCACTTTGTTGTGGTTAAACCAGTGTCTTACCCAGTCAATGAATACGCCGATCTGTCGATATCTAAAGAAGTTATAGAAAACACGGTAGTTATCGCGTAATGAATATCAGCCCACTGTTAAAAGAATTGGTAGATGGAGATGGATCCGATCTATATCTGGCAACTGGCGCACCTCCCAGTGCAAAATTCTCAGGCGCCCTGCGCCCACTGAGCGATCGCCCTTACGAAAGTGGCGAAATACTGGCTATAGCCAATGAGATAATGAACGAAGAGCAGCGAGCTGACTTCGAGCAAGATCTAGAAATGAACCTAGCAATTGCACTTGAAAATATTGGACGCTTTCGAATTAATATTTTTAGGCAGCGTAACGAAATTTCTTTAGTTGCACGAAACATTCAAACTGAGATCCCTCAGATCGATGATTTAGGTTTACCAGAAATATTAAAAGATGTGATCACGGCTAAAAATGGCTTAGTGTTATTCGTTGGTGGTACGGGTTCGGGTAAATCAACATCGCTTGCAGCATTGATCGACCACCGCAACAGTACCAGCGCAGGCCATATCATTACAATCGAAGATCCAGTTGAGTATGTCCATCAACACAAAAAATGCATTGTTAACCAGCGCGAAGTAGGTGTAGATACAAAGAGCTTTCACGATGCACTTAAAAATACTTTGCGCCAGGCACCCGACGTTATCTTGATCGGCGAAATACGCGACAGGGAAACAATGGAGCACGCTTTGGCATTCGCCGAAACAGGCCACTTGGCTATCTCTACATTACACGCAAACAATGCAAACCAAGCACTCGACAGAATCATCAACTTCTTTCCAGAAGAGCGTAAGGCGCAGTTACTGCAGGACATGGGTAACAATATCAAAGCGTTTGTATCACAACGATTAGTACCCACTGTTGACGGCAAACGATGCGCAGCTATCGAAATTTTGCTTGGCTCACACACCGTTAAGCAAATGATCATGAAAGATCAGCTATCTGACATTAAAGAAGTCATGCAAAAATCAGAAAACATCGGCATGAAAACCTTTGATAGCGCTTTGTTTGAACTATGTATGGAAGGCAGAATCAGCGTAGATGAGGCAATCAAAAATGCCGACTCAGCAAATAACCTTCGCTTACGCTTAAAACTCTCAGGCGGCATCGGGGAAGAGCAAGAAGACGCAAGCGATATGCTACTGCGTGGTGAAACACCCAAAAAAGCTGAAGAAGACGAGCCCGAATCAACAGCACCACCTGCTGAAGAAACACTTGACGATATTCATGCATTGATGGAGCAACAGGCAAAAGCAGCTGAACCGGCCGCGCAAGATACTGAAGAAGCACCAGAGGAAACACCTGCAGCTCAGGAATCCCCTTTTGAACTCTCCTTGGAAGTAGATGAACCGGAAGAACCGGAAGAACCTGGGGAAGATGAGGATGGCACTCCTAAGCCAGGCATGGGAATGATTGGCTAGAAGGCCTATCTGTATAAATGTCATTACCAAGTGAATGTGGCGGTCTAATTACCAAGCCATTCAACCCGAGATGAATTCGGAGGTGTTAGTCCCGCACCTGTTTGCAATACAGCATACACATCGGGTTGCTTCTTAACTCCTCTGCAAGAACACCATTGAAATCGTCTTCAGCGAATATCGCATGCCCGGTTGATGCCGATAGGCCAAACTCAAACAAGCTGACCCGGAGATGATGCAAAGAACATCACTTTGATAAGATAGTTCAATCTGCTCCTGACTATGCCGAGGGATTCAATCAACGTGCATTTGTTAGGTATTTACGAGGAAACTACTACTACGCTCAGACTGATCTTAAAATGGCTCTGATATTAGAGCCTAATCACTTTGGTGCGTTGTCGGGTTTGTATCATGTTCTACAGAGGCAAGATAGGCGGGATGCCGCACTGAATATGTTGAGACTCGCCGTAGAGATACACCCTTGGCTAAATGAGCGCTCTGCGCTCCCAGAAGAGATGTGGCCGAAAAGTTATCGAAACCTACACGCCCCAGGAACGGAAATCTAAATTCAAACTGCTAGTCTAGGTATATGCCGAGCAAATCATTTAACTCGCTGATTGATTCTGTTAGAGCTTGCACTCTTTGCGCGAGCGAGCTAGCAGACGGCGTACGCCCTGTACTGCAATGTCATCCCAAAGCACGGATTTTAATAGCCGGTCAGGCTCCGGGAATCAAAGTACATAATTCGGGTGTTCCGTTTGATGATGCCAGTGGAGATCGGCTCAGAGAGTGGATGGGTATTGACAACGAAACATTTTACGATGAAACCCAGATCGCCATCCTGCCCATGGGATTTTGTTATCCAGGCAAAGGAAAGTCCGGAGATCTAGCACCTAAACCGATTTGTGCACAAACCTGGCGCAACAGATTAATTTCCTCATTACCTAACCTGAAACTGACACTGGTCATTGGCACATATGCACAGGATTGGCATTTACCATTCCAACAAAAAACGTTAACAGACACCGTCCGTGATTACGCTAACTATGATGAAACAATATTGCCGTTACCTCATCCAAGTCCTCGTAACAATATCTGGCTAAAACGAAACGATTGGTTTGCGCGAGATGTACTGCCGGAATTAAGAGCTAGAGTTAGCAAAGGCCTCGGTGGTCTACAGTAGAGACGCAATACGTAGTCCAGTATTCAAACTATCGCCTAGCCTAGAGAGGCCAGGAGTAAATGTAGCTTGAAAGCCAAACTACGAATGATGTTTAGGTTCGGTTGGGCCGTTCAGCGACTAAAAGCAGAAGCTTAAACAGCAATATCACTACGTCTGCTTTCTGTTTTCGCTCACTCAATCTATTATAGCTAGGTTAACAAAAAAGCCTTTTTCTGCAGCCGCAGCCCGATAGTTTGCATGCTCTCACGTAGCCATACGTTGCGAACACCAGACGCGCTCAACTCGATCTTATATTGTTTTCTTAGATGGTGGGCTACCTGAACCTGGCCAAGATGAGGGTTATACAGAGAGAACTCGACAACCGTGTTAGCAAAATTTTCATCTGTACGGTTCTGGTGACAGTGATCGGGAATGACTTGCTTCTTAAGCGCCGTGATACCACCTTCTCGCACGAGTTTGCGATGCCGGTAAATTATCACTCATCAATATCAAGTGACTCTTGTTTTTTAAGCTGCTCAAACTTGGCAGCCATAGTTGGGTTGTTTTTATTCAGCTTTTTAATCGTTACATTCTGCGCCTTATCATTTGCAAGACGCAGATTTCTATCAGCACCTAGCAAGGCATCTTTAGTCTTCTGCAAGTGTAGAATCGATTTATCAATCTCTGTAATCGCTGTTTCAAAACGCCTTGACGCAACGTCGTAGTTTTTCGAAAACCCCGCTTTAAATACTTCAAGGTCGTTTTCAAAGTTAGTAATATCAATATTTTGGGCTTTAACCAATGCAAGTTCATTTTTGAATTCGAGTGAATTCATTGCAGCATTTCTTAGCAATGTAATAATTGGAAGAAAGAACTGCGGACGAACAACGTACATCTTCGGATAACGGTGAAACATATCAACGATCCCTGTATTGTAGAGCTCACTTTCTGGTTCGATTAAGGAAACCAACACAGCGTATTCACATCCTTTCTCGTTTCTGTCCTTATCAAGTTCCTTTAAAAAATCCTCATTCTTTTTCTTAGTTGCAGTAAAGTCATTCTCATTTTTCATTTCAAACATGATCGACACGATTTCAGTACCAGCTTCATCCGAGTCCCGAAAGATATAGTCACCCTTACTACCCGTGCGCGCATCGTTATCTTTTTCAAAATAGGCTTTAGGGAATGCTGTCGCTCGGATTCGATTAAATTCAGTTTCACAATGTTGTTCGAGCGTTTCACCAACCATCTTCGTCGACAAGCGGGCCTTCATGTCGCGCAGGCGTTCGATCGCATCATCGCGATCCTTTATTTGCGTTTCGTATTTGTCTTTTAACGACTTCTCTTCGAGTTCTTTTTCAAGCTTAGCTCGTTCAAGCCCGTTTTTTAACTCATCGCGCTCCTTCTCGACCGAACTTAAGGCTTGGGTTATCGCAAGCTTTTGTGCCACCTCGCCAGCACCTAGCTTGTTTTTTAATTCTTGAATCTCTGTGTTCTTCGTTGTTACAGCCGCTTGCAGCTCCTTAGTAAGCTTCGCATCAGCAAGCTCTATTGCCGCAGCCTTATCAGCAGTGGCTTGTTTTAGGTCATTGGCTAATTGATCGCGTTCTTTCTCTACCGCAGCCAAGGCTTCAGATACTGCAAGCTTTTTCGATACATCAACAGCATCAAGTTTACTTTTTAAATCTTGGATTTCAGCATCTTTAGCCGCCGCAACTTTCTGCATTTCGCCGCCCACCTTGTGGGTAGCTAACTCAACCGCGTTTTGCTTTTCTTTCTCAGCTAACTCAAGCCGATCATGCAGCTGTTTTTCAAACTCACCGTCACGAACCTCTTTAAGAATGTCCGCATAACCAGCTTCGTCTATTTTGAATGCTTTCCCGCAGTCCGGGCAGATGATTTCATTCACCGATATTTTCCTTCAGGATGAAAAAGCGATGCCCTATTCTACTGCCATTCGCTGATGGAGGGATGGCGCGGTTCAGCCTTACATCGCAATAGGCATTCATTACAGCAAAGCGAACACGCGCCTGTGCTATCCGAAATAGTCACCCGAGAGAGGGTCTCGAAGGCATGGATGCCGTAGAGAAGCCCCATGGATGGGTTTATGCGTCCCTCACTCGGGTGGCTGTTTTGGGTAGTGCAGGCGCGTGTGCCACTTTGGTGGAATGAATGCCGGATGCCTTGGCGTAAAATTGCTGCGATTAAGTATTCAGCGGAGCAGGCCAGCAATCTCAGCAATATGGGCATCATGGATATTGTCGGCCAGCAGTGCATCGTGTAACGACAAAACATAGTCGATATTACTGCCACTTGGGCCGTGCGACTTTCGGATATGATCAGCAATAACTTGTGAGCCAGCATCCCCTAACCAAGCCTCATTATGCTCTGGCGCGATATAAGTCAATGCTTCTACAGTGCCAACTTCAACTGTTTCGACACATAGCTGCTGACGTTCATATCCATTTTTTTCACGGTAATCTAACAGGCTTAGTGTTGCTGAGATTGCTGAATCAGGGACTTCGAACACCCTTCCTTCACACCGCTCACCCTTGATAGGCACTAGAGTTAATACTCGGCCGGGTGAGTCAGCAGTGCCGCGGTGATCGTGAGAACCTTGCCAGAAACGCCGCGACCAATTGGCGGCAGTGGCGCGATAAGCGGCGGTATAGGGAATATCTGGGCGCCAGATAATTGAGCCGTAGCCAAACACCCATAATGACATGCGAATGCTAGATGGCTAGGTACTCGTGCCTTAACTCTTCGTTATCGAGTACCTCTTGCGCCGCTCCCTCATAAACCAGATGACCGGTATCAAGAATGATTGCACGATCAGATAGCTTAAGCGCAGCCACAGCATTTTGCTCAACGATAATGGTCGTTATACCCTGCTCGCGAATAATACGCAGAGTTTTTTCAATCTCGTGAACAATAACGGGGGCAAGGCCTTCAAAGGGTTCGTCCAACAATAACAGTTTGATATCGCGCGCTAGTGCACGACCAATAGCCAGCATTTGTTGCTCGCCACCAGAAAGCGTAACGCCTTCCTGCTTACGACGCTCACCTAATCTGGGAAAGAGTTCGTAAACTTGCTCTATTGACCAACCAACCGGTTCGGCAATCTGCGCCAGCTTGATATTTTCTTCTACTGTTAGACCAGGAATGATGCTTCGATCCTCCGGGACAAGCCCTACGCCACAGACCGCAGCCTGATAACTTTTCATATTATGCAGCGGCTCACCCGCCAACCATATTTCACCTTGTGTGAGCCCAGGATCATCCATCCGCGCTATGGTCCGTAGTGTCGAAGTTTTACCCGCACCGTTGCGACCCAACAGCGCCAAAATTTCTCCTTCATTTACACTGAAGGAAACGCCTTGGACAATATAACTTTCACCGTAATAGGAGTGAATATCATTACAGGAAAAGAAAGGCTTAGCAGTGCCTTGTGCTTGCTGTGCTGCGGAACTCATTGAGCACCTCCCAAATAGGCTTCCTGAACCTTCACATTGCCTTTAATATTTTCTGGCTGATCTTCAACAATAACGGTACCTTGTGCCAACACGCTTATGCGATCGGCAAGACTGAAAACAACGTGCATATCATGTTCGATAATAATCATGGTGATCCCACGGCTGTCGCCGATATGGCGCAACACTTCGATGGTGTTGTTAGTATCGGCCCGGCTCATACCAGCGGTAGGCTCATCGAGTAAAAGTAATTTGGGATCTTGCACCAGCCCCATTGCCATCTCTAGGCGGCGTTTGTCGCCACGCGACATCGACGAGGCAATCATGTCATGTTTATCCGGCATGCCCAGATCTTCAAGAACATCAACAGCGAGTTTTTGAATGTCTTTTTCACGGCGCATAGGCCGCAGAGCGTTGAATTCGAATTTTCCATCACGATGAGCCAGCGCCGGGATCATGACATTTTCTAGCACTGTGAGATCTGAAAATATTTCCGGGGTTTGAAATACACGGGAAACCCCCGCCTGGTTAATCTCATAAGGCTGAATGCCAAGTAGGCTTTTTCCGTGGAACATCACCGTGCCGCTGTCTGGTGTAAGCCTGCCAACAAAACAGTTAAGTAATGTTGACTTACCCGCACCATTAGGGCCAATGATCGCGTGTATGCGACCCTCCTCAACGGTTAAATTAACGTCGTTAAGCGCCTGCAACCCTCCAAAGCGCTTATTTACGCCTCTGACTTCGAGAGCACTCATATTATTCTCCCTGTGCCTTCGAGCGTCGGCCGAAAATCCGTCCGAAAAGCCCAGTTACACCACCGATTAAACCACCTGGTAGGAACGTGACCACGAGCATAAACATAAGACCAAGCGACAAGTGCCAGCCTTTACCTACAAACGGGCTCACAATGGTCACCATAAAGTCTGTCAATCCTTCAGGCATAAAGGCAAACCACTGAGTTAACAGACTCTCGTTAATTTTGGAGAAAATATTCTCCGCATACTTAATCAAGCCGGCACCCAACACAGGCCCGACAAGGGAACCCACGCCACCTAATATAACCATCAGAACAACCTCACCTGATGCCGTCCACTGCATGCGCTCAGCACCTGCCAGAGGATCCATTGCTACCATCAGCCCGCCGGCAAGCCCTGCATACATACCCGATATTACAAACGCTGCCAAAGTGTAAGGCCGCGGATTTATTCCGGTGTAACTCAGACGCTGATTATTCGACTTTATGGCTTTTAGCATCATGCCGAAAGGTGAACGGAATATTCGAATAGAAAGATAGAAAGCAACGAGCAATATAAACGCACTTAAGTAATACCCAACATTGAAGGTCCATAACCAGCCGCCGAAATCGATCTGAATACTGTCCCGCATTTCGAGACCGAACAAGGCAGGCGCTGGAATATTACCTGTACCGCTGGACGCACCATCCAAAATTCGCGGATCGTTCAAGGCTGTTTGCAAACCAGTTTCACCGCCAGTAATTGGAGTTAATACTGAGGCTGCCAGCGCAAACGACATTTGCGCAAACGCTAATGTAAGAATTGAAAAATAAATTCCCGATCGCCTTAGTGAGATGTAGCCGATGATTAGAGAGAACACACCTGCAACCAGAGTTGACACGATAATGGCTGGAAGCACATTGATGGTTAACAGCTTAAGCATCCAAACACCTGCATAGGATCCGGCACCAAGGAACGCTGCGTGTCCGAAACTCAGATAGCCCGTTAAGCCAAACAAGATATTAAAGCCGACAGCAAAAATCGCGAATATCACGAACCGCTGCATCAGATCAGGGTAACCCGCATTGAACTGAGCAAACCTAGATGCTTCTGGAAACGGGTTTAATAGAATCGGGGCTGCTGCAACCAAAAAAAGTACAAACAACAGCATTAATAAATCACTTCTCGACAATCCAAGCATGATCAGGACTCCATTACGCCTTTGCGGCCCAGCAAACCACGCGGACGAGCAAGGAGGATGACGATAGCAGCAAGATAGATCACCACCTGATTAATACCGGGAATAGCCTCAATTACGACGCGCATAGATGCAAAACTTTCCAGAATACCAAGAATAAAACCAGCCAGTACAGCCCCGCCAAGCGAGCCCATACCACCGACGACCACTACAACAAAAGAGATAACCAAAAAGTCCATGCCCATTGTGTAACTAGGCGAGTTGATGGGTGTGTACATGACGCCAGCTACCCCCGCCACTGAGGCTGCGATACCAAACATGATGGTGAAGCGTTTATCAATGTTTATACCCAGCAGACCAACTGTTTCTCTGTCGGCCATACCTGCGCGAACCACCATTCCAAACGTGGTGAACTGCAGAAAGGCAAACACAAGACCGATTATGAGTAAAGCAAACAAGAAGTAGACAATACGCCAATAAGGGTAAATTAATTTTCCTTTTGCCATGCCGATAAGCATGCCGAAATCGAAAGATCCAATGAACATATCAGGCGCTGGCACAGATATCTGGTTGGCACCATAATAGGCTTTGATCAACTCAGCTAGAACAATGGCTAAGCCGAACGTGACGAGTATTTGATCTGAATGTGGGCGCTTATAAAAGTGCTTTATTAGCCCTCGTTCCATGATAAAGCCAATCAACATCATGACTGGGATAGCTAAAAGGATAGCCAGCGGTACCGACCAATCAATTAGCAACTGCCCGGTTGCCTCCCCAAACCACTCCTCAACTATAGGTGTTTTTATTTTTAGTGGGTTACCAAGGAAGTCGGTTTTAGTTTCGTCGAGCGTGATTGTCGATATTGACAGAATTCTTTGTAGAGCCACTGCACAGAACGCCCCGATCATAAACAAAGCGCCGTGCGCGAAGTTCACAACACCGAGGGTGCCAAAAATTAGAGTCAACCCCAACGCAATAAGTGCGTAGGCGCTACCTTTATCCAGCCCATTTAGGACCTGCAGTAAAAAAGCAGAAAGTTCCATTGCGGTCTATTCGAAGTTAGTGGCGTTCGGGAGATATTACAAATACAGAATACAAAAAAAACAATGCGCCCGCTGTGATAGCGGGCGCAAATTACTTACTTATACGCCTGGGTTACAAGTACCCAGTTCGCCACCGAAAATAGAGGCATCATAAGTTACTTTAGAGGCTGGTGTTACTTCAACGATTTCAAGTAAATCGAATTCTGAAGTTGGGTTCTCTTTACCCTTCACAACCAATACGTCTTTGAAGCACTGGTGATCTTCAGCACGGTAAAGAGTCTTACCGTTACCAAGGCCATCAAACTCAAACCCTTCAAGTGCAGCACCAACGCCACAAGGGTTATGAGTTCCAGCACGTTCACAAGCATCTGCATACAAAAGAGTTTGTACGTATGTGGTGTGTGCTGCCTGACTTGGAGGGAAGCCATACTTTTCACCGAAAGATTTAACGAACGCTTGTGAGCCTTCATCTTGCAGAGACCAGTGCCAGTTAGTAGAACCGAAAATGCCTTTTACGTTTTCGCCCGCACCTTTCGCCATTAGACGAGAGTAGAGAGGAACAACAATTTCGAAGTTTTTACCATTGGCTTGAGCTGCACGCAGACCAAACTGAACCGCGGAAGTTAGAGAGTTAACCATGTTCGCACCGTAGTGGTTCAGGATTAACACGTCAGCACCAGATGCCTGAACAGGAGCAACATAAGAAGAGAAGTCAGTTTGTGACAACGGTGTTTTAACCGCAGCAACTGTTTCCCAACCCATCGCTTCTGTTGAAGTCTTTACCGCTTCTTCAGTGGTATAACCCCAGTTGTAATCAGCTGTTAAGTGATAAGCCTTACGATCAGTACCGTAGTTTTCACCAAGAATCGGCGCAAGTGCTGCACCTGACATATAAGAGTTGAAGAAATGGCGGAAACCATTTGCTTTCTTATCTTTACCAGTTGTGTCATTTGAGTGAGTCAAACCAGCCATGAAGATAACGCCGGCTTCCTGACAAAGCGCCTGTACCGCAACCGCAACACCTGAAGATGAACCACCAGTGATCATGATGGCACCATCTTTTTCGATCATTGATCGAGCAGACGCACGTGCAGCATCGGGCTTAGTTTGCGTATCACCAGTAACGTATTCAACTTTTCGGCCAAGGATACCGTTACCCTTGAGCGCTTTTGAAGAGAAGGTGTTCATCATGCCGCCGTCGCCGCCACCGTTAAGATGTTCAACAGCTAACTGATAAGCACGAAGCTCATCTGCACCTTCGTCAGCGTAAGCGCCGGACTGAGGTACGTTAAAGCCCAAAGTAACTGTCTTACCTGTTGGCTCGTTTATGTAGTCCGCAGCATGGGCGCGCGAGAAAAACATTGGAGCGCCGGCAATTACGCCGGAAGCCGCACCCGCTTTCAATACGTCGCGACGATTCCATGCACTCATTGGTGGTGTTTTTTTCTTACTCATACAAAAAATTCCTCCGGGTATTGAACCCTTGTGATTCTTTCTAGTTAGCAATGGTCCCGATATTCAAGACCCGCGAGAGCTTCTGATCGAATGTTCTTATTGGTTTGGCTCACCGTCCGGCGCTTAGCAAAACCAAGCAAAACTCAGCCGAACTGTTGTCCTAATTGCACAATGCCTGTGCCATAGTGACCCGAATTACTCCTGGGTCAATTATAGGGAATAGATCAGCTCTTCAATAGCTTTTAAAATAACTTATAATTCAATTACTTACGAATTATAAAGGTTAGCCACTTAGCAAAATTCGGGGTCTATGTTTATTAATGTTACGAAAAGTAACGCTGAAGTTGACTGATCGACTTCACAGAAAACTAGCTGAAATCGCTCATAAAAATTGCTCCCCTTTGATGACCAATAATTAGACAGGCAGTGGCTTATCAAACAGCCAAGAATCGAGCACGGCATGACAATCATCAATCCCTTCATGCTTTAGTGCAGAAAAATCTTGCACCGTCGCTTCAACACCGGCTTGTTCGAGCTCCTTGCTGACCTTCATTACAGTACTACGCGCGACGTTTTTGGAAACCTTGTCGGATTTCGTCAGCAATACATGCAAATCGGCTTGGCTCTGCTGCTGGATTTCGATCATCTGCCAGTCGCTTTCTTGTAGCGGACGACGAATATCCATCACGATCACCAAGCCCCGCAGCGATTCCCGACGGGTTAGATAGTTAACCATTGCGGACTGCCAAGCTTTTTGTTTTGACTTGGATACTGCAGCGTAGCCATACCCGGGTAGATCAACTAAATAGTGTCCCTCTGACACCAAAAAGTGATTGATCAGTTGCGTACGCCCAGGCGTCTTACCTGTTCGGGCCAATTTGCCGTTGCGCGTAAGCGTATTAATCGCACTCGATTTGCCTGCGTTGGAACGCCCAGCAAACGCAACTTCGGCTGCCGATGGCGGACATATCTGCACTTTATCGGAGCTGCATTCAAATTCAGATGAAAAATAGATGGGGTTCATTCGATACTAACTCTGGCAGTAGACGACAGTCTGCTAAAATCAGCTATTAACACGGCCGATAAAGGCCAGAGTCTAACTACTTTCTAAATGGTTTTCCGGAGGTTTAATGAAAAAGCTGACCAATGCGGCAATGTTGCTGTGCCTTTTAATCGCAGGCTCTGCATTAGCAGCCGACGGTAACGCTGATGGCGCTGCAGTAGGTGATGCAGCGGCAGGTAAAGCTGCAGCTGCTGTTTGTAGCAGTTGTCATGGGGCTGATGGTAAGGCTTTGGTGCCTACCTATCCCAATATGGGTGGCCAACACGCATCCTACACGGCCAAGCAGCTTACTGAGTTTCGCGAAGGTGTACGAGAGAACGCAATAATGGCTGGCATGGCTGCCACCTTGACTGATCAAGGCATTCTGGATCTGGCTGCCTTCTACGCAAGCCTTCCAGCGGTTAAAGGCGTCGCATCCGAAGAAAACCTCAAAGCTGGCGAAGACATCTACCGTGGTGGCGTCACCGCTGCAGGCATCCCAGGATGCATGGGCTGTCACGGCCCCAATGGCAGCGGCAACCCAGCTGCTGGCTTTCCTTCACTTAGCGGGCAAAATTCTGCCTACATCGTTGAGCAGCTGAAGAATTTTCGCAGCGGTGCTCGTGCCAATGACCCAGGCGAAATGATGCGATCAATCGCAAAACGCCTATCTGACGATGAAATTTCGGCCGTCGCCAACTACGTATCTGGCCTGCATTAAACCGATATAAGGTGTGGCACATCGCACTGATGTGCCACGAAACCCAATTCCTAGGGCATATAGAAGCCCATATTCAGCTTAGATCTGGCTTGAGCACTTAAGATAGGCGCTAGGCATGGGGATTGCGTGATATAGCTTTAGTAACACGCCCTAGTTTTTGAACTCTAATTAAAGACACCAAGTCTGACTAGATATACCAATACGGAGCTTATAAACATGATTTCGAAACGCATCACTACTGCATTAAAGTTTGCAGCCTTTGGTTTGATGCTCGCAACTTTTGCTAGCACCAGTACAGCTGCTCCATTTGCGATTGTCGACCCACCACAAAACACTGCTGACACCGAAAAGGTTGAAGTACTTGAGTTCTTCTGGCTTGGTTGCCCTCACTGCTATCAGTTTGAACCCGCCATTGAAGCGTGGAACGCCACCAAACCAGACTACGTTGCATTTGTGCGTGAAGCGCCTCCGCTAAATTCATCTTGGGAATACCATTCTCGTGGCTTTTACGCTGCACAGATAGCCGGCAAGGAAGAAGAATTTGTTGCCGCTATGTTTAATGCGATACACGAAAATGGCAAGCGTATGCGCAACCCCGAACACATCGCTGAGTTAGCTGAAGGCCTTGGTATGGATAAAGCTAAGTTTCTTGCATCAATGGAATCTTTTGCTGTTAGAGCTAAGGTTAACCGAGCGCTGCTATTGGCAAAAGGTGCTGGCGTTAACGGCGTACCTTCCATACTAATCAACGGCAAGTATCGAACCGGCGGACGCCTTGCAGGTAGCAACAATGGCATAATCAGTGTGATCAACGAGCGTGTCGAGGTTGAACGCAAAGCAATGAATATTGCTGCTGAGTGATATTTGTAAAGTCGATCTTAGAGTCAACGCAACATAGCGAGCACTTTAAAAATGGGTGCTCGCTTTTTTACTAACTTCGTTTAACTAAGCTAGTTTTAACTCCGCTATTTGCCTAAAGCTGTATCGACTTCTTTAATTGGAAACGCTTTTATAAAATCTAAAACTGCTTCAGGATTTAGCGTTTTGGAAGAAACGTTAATCATGCCGCCACTCTTCATTTGAACAATAAATTCCGCCTTACCACTAGCAGTGCTGTTGTCAATGACAGTCCTTTTTTGAATACGATGTTTCTTTCCTGCAGAGCCTAAGCTCATACCCATCGCTGCAAGTGCAGCAAAGCCTCCACTGCCTTCACCCTCTACAGTCATCATGGATACCTGCACAATTGTATCGCCCTGTTGATATGAACGTTCCATTGTTGTCATACCCAAAATGCTATTACTACTAATTTCACTGCCTACAAAACCGTTTACCTCGTCTGGCAATACAGCCAGCGTCTGAGCTTGCTTTAGTTGTTTGAGGCCTTCCAAACACCAATTTGCCTCATCCAGCGCCTCTTCGAGCTTATCTTCTTTGATAAGACGCGCGGCTTCACTGCAGGCCTCGGCAGATTCTTCAACCGTTTGAGCAATGGAAATGGAGCTAATGACACTCATAATACCTGCCACAGAAAATGCAGCAGTGATGGTTAATAAATGTTTCATGCAGTTTGCCTATCGAATCAGCGACGTATTTTGAGTAACGAAGTTGCTTAACGAAAATGCTTAATGAAGAGTTTGCTTGAACTAAGATGCACTTTTACTAGAGTACACATCTAGCACTACAGGCTCATTTTGAATTTTATAAAAACGATTCATTGTGCTGACGTTTATAAACTCTACTTGCCTGAAGCTAGCCCTACCATAACATTCGTGAATATGACCAAAAATATGGTACCGAGGCTTTATGTCAATAATGCGATCAAGCAAAGATTCGCTACCCGTTTGTTCAGTTTCATCAGGCGCACGATGCACCTCATCTAGTATTCCAAATGGAGGGCCATGTGTTACCAGCACATCGGTATCGTGCGGTATGAGATTCCAATGCTTTTCTATGTCGCTACCTGGGTCACGCATGAACGACCACGTATAAAAACGTGGCGTGATTGGGGAGCCCCAAAAGCGAATGCCATCTATTTCGAGACCAGAATCACATAGGTAATTAACGCCAGCCTCATTTGCCATTTGTAGAGCAAGCTCTGGTTGCTCTTCCAGGAAGGTGTCGTGATTGCCGGCAATAAACACTTTATGCTTATACGGCTGAACAGCAAACCAATCAAGAAAGTCGCTGTAGTCAGCTTTGCTGCCATGCCCGGTAATGTCTCCAGCGTGCAGCAGCACGTCGCCCTCTGGCAGCTGTACTTCCGCGTGATCACCATGGGTGTCGCTAATGCATATGAGTTTCATTGCGTTTTTGACCAAGAACGTTTTTGACCAAGGAATTGGCTTTTATATATATGTGACAACACTATATAACAAATAGTTATCGATATATCTCGATCAGTGCTGATCATCTGCCAAAACTCATTTCGACTCTAATCCTACCACCGTAGGCACGCTCATAATTGTTACTTTCAGCCCAGCTCACGTTAGGCCAAATCTCAAAATATAACCAAGGCCTGAAGGCATTACGCCTAAAACGCAGTCTGATCTCGGTACCCTGATAGTAATTCTCAGCGCCATCATTTTTGGACGTAATTGCGCTACCTATCACTTCAAAGGCGTATGCGGATTTGGGTCCACGGTCGACATATATCCCAGCAATGCCACCGATGCTAGCGCCCTTGTCCCCGTTTAGCCACCTGATTTCCGTTGAATTGCGAAAGTAAAGCCGATCACTGTCATAGAACAATCGTTGAAAAGCCAACTGCAATCTATTTTCATAACCTGAAGAGGAGTAATGGTACAAATCGTTATTAACAGTGAATGTCCAGTCGTCATTCAGAGGCTCTTCAGCAACAGCGCCGATGCGCCCAAATAATTGAACTCGACTATCACGCGAGCGCACGCCTACGTCAAATTTTACGCTACTGCGTTCGCGCACATTACGTAAAAAACGCAATGCTAGCGCGACATCTTCATCATCCCTTTCTAGCTGTTCTCGTTGAGCGGTGTCGGTTCCGGCGACGCTTTGATCATCGTCACCTGAACTAAGCAACAATCGAAAACGTTTTTCTGATTGAGGCAACACCAGTCGCAATTTAACCTTAGCCTTGAATTCAGTTTCCCCAACGGCAGTCTGTATGGTATCCACTCGCACCCGCGCCCAGCTTGTGTTGATACCGCCATCGCTTTGTTCTGATCCGATAAAGTCGTCAACTTGAATAACAAAACTATTGAATCGCGAATTCACGCTTTCATGCGCATCATCTACCGCCGATCCAACATCTGAAAGTATTCTCGACGTTAAATTTTCATTTGCGCTTTCATCTTCAGCAGCTTCCGAACTGTCCCCCTGTGCAACGACAATGCTTGGAATCACACCATTGTAATTTCTATCTGCCGCCGCTATAGGATTGAATCCTAGCAATAGAAAAAGCGCCAAACAGCGCATTAGGCTCATAAATTTCATGTATGACTAGTTCGCTCAGCGAGCGCCATCCTTGTTTGAGCTTTGTGTTTGATCTATAGCATTAATCAGTAGCTGAAGTTCATCGGGGCTACCAATCGAAATCCGCAGCCAATCTTGTAGCAAGGGCTTATCCCAATAGCGCACTAATATGTCGCGCTTATTAAGGTACTCGTGTAGTTGTTTAGCACCAATATGGCTAGGCGCTGCAAATACAAAATTAGCAGCTGACGGTAAAACCTTAAAATCTCGTGCTTCTAGTTGTTCAGTTAACCAATCGCGGCTAGCAATAATTTTACTCACATGCTCACGATGGTATTGTTCATCTTCCAGGCTTGCTAAGGCGGCCTGCTCTGCAACTACATCCAGAGGGTACGAATTAAACGAGTTTTTCACTCGATCAAGCCCAGCAATTAGATCACTATGACCAAAGGCTGCACCAATGCGCATTCCAGCCAAGGACCTGCCTTTTGAAAATGTTTGCGTAACTAATAAGTTGGGATAACGCGCTACGAGGGAGGTAGCGCTTTGCGCACCAAAATCGATATAAGCCTCATCAACGAGCACTATTTTTGATGGATTATTACCCAGCAACTGCTCGATGCCATCAATCGTGCATGCAAGGCCAGTTGGCGCATTCGGGTTTGGAAAAACAATGCCACCTAGCTTTGATGGCAATCCGGACCAATCAATAGAAAAATCATCCGACATAGGTAACTCTATGTAGGGGATTTTATAAAGCTTGCAGTACACAGGGTAAAAACTATAGGTGAGCGCCGGAAACACTAAAGGCTGTTCGTTGATAAAAAACGCCATGAACGCTAAGGCTAAAACTTCATCAGAGCCGTTACCCACAAAAACTTGAGTAGCATCAAGCTTATGATACTGCGCCAGCGCATTGCGCAGCTCTTTAGAGGCCGGCTCTGGATAGCGACGCAATTGAGTCCCATCAACATCGGAAATTGCCTGCATCACCCGTTTGCTAGGGGGGTACGGATTCTCATTGGTGTTGAGCTTGACGACACGCCCACCAACACGCTGCTCCCCGGGAACATAGGGACTCAGATCCGCTAGCAATGACGACCAATATTGGCTCATAGCGACACTAATCCGGGGAAGGAACTGATCATATATTTGAAGTTTTTCACGTACAACGCAATATCGAGTTTAATTTGCCGTGTCGCCATAATAACCTAGGACGAAACAGTTGTAGAATGACTCACCAGCCATTATAAGTGCAGTGAAGAATAACCCGACATGACAGACACCGTTGATTACATTGTTATTGGCGCCGGATCAGCAGGCTGCGTGTTTGCGAATCGGCTTAGTGCTGATGGAAAACATCAAGTCGCATTACTTGAAGCAGGGCCAACTGACTGGAATCCATGGATCCACGTACCGGTTGGCTACTTTAAAACCATGCACCAACCCGGCACAGATTGGTGTTACACGACCCAAGCCGACCCAGGCATCAATGGCCGCTCTCTTAAGTGGCCACGTGGCAGAGTGCTTGGCGGGAGTAGCTCAATCAACGGTTTACTCTATGTTCGTGGCCAACGGCAGGACTACGATCGATGGGCGGAATTGGGCTGCAGTGGCTGGTCGTATAAGGACGTATTGCCATATTTCAAAAAAGCAGAAAACCAATCTCGAGGCGGCGATGAATACCACGGCGGCGATGGCCCGTTACGCGTGAGTGACATGAGCTTTAAACGCAGTATCTGTGATGACTTCATTAATGGTGTCGTTGAAACTGGCACCCCTGCCTCCGACGATATAAACGGCTACGACCAAGAAGGCGTTGGCTACTTCCAATTAACTGCACACAAGGGCAAACGTTGTAGCACCGCGGTTGCGTATTTAAAGCCTGCGCGTAAACGCAGTAATTTGCAAATACTGACAAACTCACAAGCCACGAAGATTTTGTTTGAAAATCAAACCGCTACAAGTGTTGAATTTACTAAAAAAGGCAAACCGGCAATCTTACATGCCAAAAAAGAAATTATTCTGTGTGGTGGCGCGATCAATTCACCACAACTATTACAGCTTTCAGGCGTGGGCCCATCTGAGCTGTTAAAGCAACACGGTATTGATGTCATTGTTGATTCGCCAGATGTTGGCGAAAACCTGCAAGATCATCTACAACTGCGCACGGTTTATAAAACCACCAAACCAAATACATTAAACGACGAGCTTTCTAATGTTTTTCAAAAGGCCAAAGCAGGAATCGAATACATCCTGAATAGAAGTGGCCCCTTAAGCATGGCAGCAAGCCAAGTGTATGCATTTTGTCGTACAAAGTTAGCGAATGAGCGACCAGACATTCAATATCACTTTCAACCACTCAGCGCTGACTCACCAGGCGAGGGGCTGCATCCGTTCTCGGCTATTACTGCGTCAGTGTGCCAACTGCGGCCAGAGAGCCGTGGACATATCAAAATACAATCAGCTGATCCGCTACAACACCCATTAATCACGCCCAACTATTTATCCACTGATCTTGATCGCCAGACTGCAGTGGAATCGATCAAGCATGTCAGAAAAGTTATGGCTACCACTGCCATGCGTCCACACATTGCCTCCGAGCTTCTACCCGATAGCGCTGCACAGACAGACGAAGAACTCCTGCAACAAGCGCGTGAAATTGCTAACACCATCTATCACCCAACCAGTACGTGTCGTATGGGTAGTGACAGCAATGCTGTGGTAGATGTGCAACTAAGGGTTAACAAGGTAAAAAACCTACGTATAGCAGATGCTTCTATAATGCCCGAGATAGTGTCTGGCAACACTAACGCCCCTACCATCATGATTGGTGAAAAAGCCGCCGACATGATTCTTAACCAGGCTTGAGCAACCCCATGTCTGCATTTGATCGAATTTTAGAAAAAGCTAAATCACTATCAAGAAGTATCGTTCTGCCAGAAGCTACGGATGTGCGTGTGCTATCAGCAGCAAGCCAAGCACACGCTCAACAGTTAGTTAAACCCATACTATTAGGTAACGTTGACTCAATCAATCAAATCTCTAAGCAAAACGATATTTCGTTAGATGAGATCACAATCATCGACCCTACAACAGCCAGCGCTCGCGAGAAATACATAGAACTACTTGTTGAAAAACGCGAACGCCGTGGCATGACAACTGAAAAAGCGATCGATGCCATCGACAATCCAATCATGTTTGCCAATCTAATGGTGAGTGCGGGTGATGCAGATGGTTGTGTCGCAGGCGCTATCACCGCTACAGGTGAGGTTGTACGTACTGCAATGCAAATTGTAGGTAAGCATCCTAATGCTAAGCAAGTCACAAGCTTTTTTATCATGCTGTTAAAAGATCACCACCCAGTTGATGACGTACTACTTACCGCAGACTGCGCTCTGGTTATCGACCCTGACAATGAAGCACTCGCAGCTATCGCTATCGATACAGGCAATAGCGCCATACAGCTATTGGGCATGACACCAGAGATCGCGATGTTGTCGTTTTCTACGGAAGGTAGTGCTCGCCATTCAACTGTAACTAAGGTGAATAGCGCAACCGCTATTGCGCGCAAGCTACAACCCGATTGGCGCATCGTTGGCGAAGTGCAACTGGATGCGGCGGTAATACCATCAATCCTTGCGAGCAAAGCCCCTGATCAAGCAACAGACTCGCCGTGCAATATCTTGGTTTTCCCTAACCTAGATGCTGGCAACATTGGTTACAAGTTATTGGAGCGCTTTGGCGGTGCGCAGGCAATCGGACCAATCCTGCAGGGTTTAGCTAAACCCGTAAATGACCTAAGCCGTGGCTGCAGCATAGACGACATTGTGAACATTCTTGCCGTAACATCTGCTCAAGCAAGCACCGGGCAGTAAACTGCGGACGACGCACTAACATTAGTCGCTGTGTCAATGATTCGACAAAATAGCCGTATCGTTGACACAATCCTGACAGTGGCAAACACCAAAGCCACTTCATCGGGCCAATTGATTCATTGAAGCCAACCATATTATTTAATTTCAACCACTTATCAGCTTAATTCAGCACTGGTGAGTTCACTGCATCATCATCGATAGACACATGCTGTGTTTTGACTCCGCCAAGTCTCTGAAGCCCTTTAAATTCAAGGCTTTCAAACAACCGTTACCCCCGCTTGCTTTAATCGGCGAAGATTGGTGAATGGGTAATACAGGAACAATAGTGCAAACATTGACTCGCGCGGTATAAACCCCTGTATGCGTAATCTCGCACCACACTCAAAATTAATCACTGTGAACCGCCAAAAAACCAATGTTGGCATATCGCTCGCTATGTCCCTTACAACAATAACAAGGCGCTAACTTACAAGGCGCATACATTCAGGCACGTCAATAATGCGAGTCCTTCCATTTATTATCTTTTCACTGCTAGTTGGCGCTTTGATCGCTATCACCGCATGGCCGCTTTTTGTAGCATCAGGCGCACTGTTAAGTCATTGGCTTGGTGAAGGCTCCATACTGGATACCGTCAACACAGTTCCAAAACAAACGATCATTGACGAGTTTTGGTTTGGGTATCAGCAAAGCATAGTTATCGCAATCGGTTTAGGCTTATTAGCGGCCCTTGACTACTTTCTGCTATCGCGAAACCGAATCACTTGGACTATCGCTGGCTTAAGTCTGCCACTGGCCTGCATCGGCTTGGTGTTTGGTTTCTATAAAGAACCAGGGCCCTTGCTACCCACCTTCGTGATGACAGGAGTAGGCTTGTTCATACTCTATCGTTTCGCTGATCTTATCGGAAGGTTATTCAGCCGATGATAATTCGACAATCAATCGCTCTAAACATAGCGCTGAGCTTAGCTATAGTCCCAATTGCTTTCGCTGATCAAGCCGTGCTAATTGGCGGCGGGTATGATCTGCACTCTTCAAAAGCACAGATCGAAGAAGATATGCTTTGGGCGCAGGATTCACTTGAATCTTTGGGCATACCCACAACAGTTTATTTCACTGACGGGGACGACCCAGCCGAAGACGTGCATTACATCTCAACAGGTGAAGAATACAATAGCCCTTTTGAAGCCATAAGTCGCGTTTACGGGGAGCACCTAACTGATCGAATTCGCTCTCGAAATCATAATTTGAAAAATGTTGTCGGCTCTACCAATGCTGAGGAGCTAAAAAACGGCCTTAGTCAATTTTTAAGTGAAGCCGAGCAATCTACGCTATTGCTTTTTAATGGCCATGGGACTTCCTCAAATGATGCATCACATCAAGCGGGGATAACGCTATGGAATAATTCAAACATCAAGGCTGATGAGCTTCAAAGCGTATTAAAAAATGCAAATAAGCCAATACGCTATGTTTTTAGTCAATGCTATTCTGGCGGTTTTAATAGTATGGTTTTTGATAACCCCACCGAAGGTTTAACCTTAAGCGGGCAACAAATTTGCGGCGTCACCGCATCATCGCCTTATCGAACATCTGAGGCGTGCTCGGCACAGCTTGATGGCGGCAATTACCGCGACTACGCCACTTTTATGATCGCAGCTGTATCAGGCTACGATCGAAAAGGTGAGATTTTGCCTCGCGCAGCCGACATGGATAATGACGGCTTGGTTAGCCTACGTGAAGCCCATATGTTCTCTATGGAAACGGCATTTAGCACTGACATTGCCTACGCCAGTAGCGACTATTATCTTGAGCGCTGGCAACCTTGGTATTTAAAATGGTTGCCCACCCCACGCGCCCTACCAAACAACGAATTTGCTAGAGTTTTTCGGGCATTAGCCAGCGAGCATAATATGCCACTGGAAGGCAACGTAGCGAAAACCATTCGCAGCGCACTAACAGATGCCGAACAAAGCTTGGACAAGCTCATTGAGACTTACCTTGAAACCAAGCTTGAACAAACCGAACAGCAGCAGGCAATTAAACTCGAGCTTGAAGCTAAATGGCCAGCACTAGGGCAGCCATACACCAATGAATTCAAAAAGCTCATCAGTGGAGATAGTTTTGTACAAATTTCACAATGGGTAAGTCAACACAGTGGCTACGATACGTTGATCGAACTACAGACAAGATCATCAAGCTTAAATAACGAGATGCTCGAGGCAGAGCGCTATGCAGCGCAATTAGAAAAAATGCTACATATGCGCAAACTTGCACATTTGAAACAACAGCTTTATCAGCAAGGGTCTTCTGATGAGATCGCTAGCTATGAACGCTTAATAGTTTGCGAGAAAGCACCTATCAGTAAGTGAGACAAGCACTACTCAATCACTACCGAATCCCACTGTGAAGAAGGCTCTGCGCGACCAACCACCTCGCCCCGAGAATTGCTTATCGAGGGCCTGATATATTGCTCAAGATCCTTAGCAGCATCATTATCCAGCACCCCTAGTTTTTGCAGCACCACCCCAAGAACGACTTCAGCGCCACGCACATTGCCATCATCAATCTTAATGGCTACACCTAAACCGCGTTCAGGCAGCATTGCTGTATAAAAACCTTCCGCACCCACCTTCACGAATACTTGCGGTGCATGCCTGCTCATTATCTCGCTGCACATTCTTTTGGAACCGGCCACTAAAAAGGGATGAGCAGCCAGAGCACTTTTGACTCGTTCAATGGCCTGTTTGCGATCATCACTCACATTTGATGCATGACTAAAACGGGCAAGTGCTAATCCAATACGTTGCAACGGCATAGCTAGCGAAGGAATCCCACAACCATCATAGCCCCAAGGAAGTTGAGTGACGCGTGTACTGCTCATACTCTCCAGCACATCAAACCATCTGCGTTGAGCTGAATGATTGTACAAGCGATAGTTATTGGTTTGCTCCCCAAGATGTTTGCAGATCGACAACATAGCCGTGTGTTTACCAGAGCAATTATTATGTACACGCGTAGGCGTACGACCAGATGCATACAGTGCGGTCTGTGCATCAATACCCATTGGCTTATGAGCGCCACATTCGAGATGATCCACACTACAGGCTATGCGATGTAACCATTGCTCCACCAGTTGCACATGCTCAGGCTCAGCATTGTGCGACGCGCAGGCAATAGCAATATGCCGTTCATCAAGATCAAAACGATCAGCCGCACCAGATTCAATCAATGGCAGAGTCTGCATAAATTTTATAGATGAGCGTGCAAAAACCGGGCGCTGCACATCACCTAATGCCAGCAAGGGACGACCATCAGAATCAACTACCGCTACCGCCCCTCGATGGCGGCTTTCAATCGCATTGCCGCGCCAGATATTAACTAAGTTGGGATTCACGAACTGATGCCTACCGCCTTACGTAAATCATCCATCAATGCGCGGCTGTGTACGCGAGCTTTTTCTGCACCTTGCAGTAGAATGTTATTGATCGCCGCTGGATCAGCGATAAGAGCGTTGTATCGTTCTCGTGGTTCTTGTAATTCAGCATCGATTAGTTCAAACAACTGTTGTTTGGCATCACCCCAAGCCACACCATCAGCAAAAGCCTGGCGAAACTCATCCGTTTGAGCAGGCGTTGCGAATGCTTGATAAATTTCGAACACCGTATTGCCTTCTGGGTCTTTTGGTTCTCCAGGCTCTTGCGAGTTGGTCTTGATCTTCATAACCGATTTTCGAAGTTTTTTCGCCGTATCAAAAAGCGGGATCGTATTACCATAACTTTTGCTCATTTTTCGACCATCAAGCCCAGATAACACAGCTGCTCTGTCTTCAACTACAACTTCAGGAATGACGAGATGCTCTCCGTAGTGATGATTAAATCGCTGCGCGATATCCCGCGCCATCTCAAGATGCTGGATTTGATCTTTACCCACTGGCACCTTGGTGGCCTTAAACATTAGGATGTCTGCCGCCATCAGAATTGGATAACTAAACAATCCCATATTGATGCCTTTATCTGGATCACTAGAGCCAGCATCATTGTTTTCCTGCACTACTGCTTTATAAGCATGGGCTCGATTCATCAACCCTTTAGCCGTCATACAGGTTAATAACCAGGTGAGCTCTGGAATCTCTGGAATATCTGACTGCCGATAGAAGGTCACATGCTCGGGGTCCAGCCCTAGCGCTAGCCAAGCGCAGGCTATTTCCATGCGCGACTGGCGAAGCATTGCTGGGTCCTGGCTCTTGATCAGTGCGTGATAATCTGCCAAAAAATAATAATTGGTATTTGCCGGGTCTCGGCTGGCCTCGATTGCAGGACGAATTGCGCCCACATAGTTGCCAAGATGAGGGGTACCGGAAGTGGTTATGCCGGTCAGATAAGTTTGTTTAGACATGTGGTTTTGGTCTATTCTTGTGGGTCAGTTAAATCGACGCTTGTTTCAACGATATTTAGCGCGATGGTTTCAACGCTACCTAGTTACCTGAATTGTAACAAGGTACGCAAGGCTGCAAGGACTCGATTACAAAATGCCACGATTGCCTAACATTAAAGGCCTTAAGCAACTTCAAGTAGTTGCCGTTTTTCTTCTGTTGCAATCCAGTCCGGTAGCGGCGGCGATTAGTGATTTGCTGATCGCGATGGAGACAGATGGTCGATCACATACCGTCCAACACACCATTGGCTCAAATGGCACCGACATTGGGCTCGAGCTACCCGGTAGCATCATTCCACAAGAAGTGCGTTTTATCGGCCCAGATCAAGCTGAGCAAGCTGCACAGCATCAGCTCAATCCACGAAAGCTCCAGCTACAATCAGGCAGTGCCTTTGCCAGATACCATCATCAATACGGACAAGATGTTACACAATCCGCTGAAAATGAATTTGAGCTCGTTACGCTTTCACGGCCAGCCAACATCACCATCTACAGTGGTGAGCTCGAAGAATCCAGCATAACCTGGGTGTTTCCCACCGATTTTGAAATCACGTCCTATACAGTTACTGATTCACTAACCGGTAAATGGGTTGTCGAAAACAACATGCTGACCTTTCATCAGCTATCTGACGAAGCGGTGACTTTAGGCATTCGTTATCGCCTTAAGCCAAGCAACAAGCTAACTAAAACTATTGATGTATGCAGTGAAGTCACTGCCAAGATAGACGCATGCGCACCCGACGCCGATGCTGACGGCATACCCGACTATCGGGATGTCTGCCTTGGCAGCACAACGGCCGAGACCGACATCTTGGGTTGCCGTGACGGCAGTACACTCGTTCTTGAAGCAGTCAAATTTACAAAAGGCAACAGCTATTTGGATGTAAGCGCCAGGCAACTGCTCGACCGTGTGGCGTACGCAATGCAAAAGCATCCTGATATCCACTTTGAAGTAGGTGCGCACACTGATAACGGAGGTGCCGCAGACTTTAATTTGAAGTTGTCGAATAAGCGAGCAGAAGCAGTGCGACATTATCTGATGTTAAAAGGAGTTGACCCCAATGTTGTTCGGGCCGCAGGTTATGGCGAAAGCTATCCAGCCAAGGACAACTCTTCATCTGAAGGTCGTCGTGCTAATAGGCGAATTGAGCTTACACAGGTTAAGAAGTAGTATTAAACACTTTTGTTTAATGCGGTTTTTCACCCAAACCTTGATGCGTACTAATCAAGCCAATGTAGTCAAACAATTGCTTATGCCCTGCTTCGTTTGTAGTTTTTAGTAACTTACTGGCCTCAGTAAAGTGTTTAACCTGTGCACTGTGATCATCAAGTAAAAATTGCAACATCGCTTTGTCGGTATCAGTAGGGTCAATGTTGTAGTTCTTCTTTTTGTTATCGATAATTTCAAGCAAGGTATAGTGTCGGGTTTTAGTGGTTTCCATCGCGTTGTAAGCTTGCCAGGCGGCAGAGGCTTCGTTATCGAGTAACGCTGATGGGCGCATCGCAGAAATTTGCGTACTGTTAGAGTCTTTTTGATCAGAAGCCACGATTTATTCCTATATCTGGAGCCTATCGAACGATTTCACCCATTGGAATATATGCCCTTGGGTACACCGCAATTTTATGTCAAACTTCCCTAAGGTTCCATGGGCTTTTTTGGCCGATGGCGATGGTGGCCGTATTGACCAACATGTCGGCCAACATGCCAGCCTACATGTTAGCGAACTAAACGACCAAGCGGGATTTGTCAATTGATCCAACGACAACAATACCAAACGGGCATCACGGTTGTCTGGACGACTAGCTCAGACACACAAGCTTTTTGTGAGCAAATATCAAAAGAGTGCGATGAACAAGCAATCGCCAGTTGCACGGTCTACTACTCCGGTAAAAGCCACGATCCAGCGGAAATTGCTAACACGCTGCAAGCGGCACAACCAGATCTACAGTTTTATGGGTGCTCAACCTGTGGCGAAATAACACCCGAGGGCATGCAGGACTACGGCGCAATTGCGACACTGTTACCCGCCAAGTGGTTTGAAGTATCTATTCAGGTTATTAAACAAGTGGACACACTCGGCATGCATGCTGTGTCGCAACAAGCATCTGAACACAAAACTAATTTCTTGGCTAAACTTGGCATCCATAAAACCGATGATCTATTCGCAACATTACTCATTGATGGCTTAATCTACTCTGAAGAACCCGTCACAGCGGCCTTAGCACGTGGGCTAGATAGCATTCCGCTTATCGGTGGCTCCGCCGGTGATGATTTGGCTTTTGCCGGCACCTCTCAAATAGCTAATGGTAAAACCTACCAACGCGCCGCAGTCGTGGCACTAACAAAATGCACATTGCCATTCTCACTCTATACTGAAAACAATTTTGTCCCCACACCACATAAGCTTGTGGTGACTGAGTCTGATCCTGACCACCGCAAAGTAAAAGAATTTAACGCAGAGCCAGCTGCCATTGCTTATGCAAACGCTATTGGGCTGGCCCCTGAGGAACTTTCCTCAAGAAATTATGCGTCCCATGCAGTGGTAGTACGAGTGGGCGGTGAGTACTACTGCAGAGCGATACAACAACACAATGATGATTTATCACTCACTTTTTTTTGCGCAATCGATAACGGCGTTGTACTCACTGTAGCGCGATCAGAAGGTATGGTGCGCTCCACACAGGCCGCTATCGAAAGAATCGAGCACAAGGTTGGCAAGATAGACGTTATGTTGGGTTTCGACTGCATCTATCGTAAACTCGATGCGCAACACCGCAATGTAGTGAGCAGAATGGAATCGCTTTATCAAGAGCATAACTTTGTGGGGTTCAATACCTACGGCGAGCAATTTAACTCTATGCATATCAACCAGACGTTTACCGGCGTAGCCTTTGGCCATCCAAGATAAAGCCATGCAATGAACACTAACCCAGACGCAATCTCGCAAGCCGAGGAAATACGCCGCCTTAAAAAAATAAACCAAGCTTTAATGGATCAAGTGGAGCGATCAACTGATCAACAAGGTAGTGCGTTTTCAATATTTCAAACGGCAATCAATTTAGAGGGGCAAATCAAACGACGCACACAAGAACTCTCTGCAACATTGGCACGTCTGGAGCGCTCTAATCACGAATTAACCACAGCAAAAGACAACGCCGACCGATCGAATCTTTCTAAAACACAGTTTCTGGCCGCAGCTAGCCACGATGTATTGCAACCACTTAATGCTGCCACATTGCTGGTCTCCTCCCTCAATGCAATACAAACCAGTGACCAGGGTGAGCGCCTTTGTGGCCAGGTTGAACGCTCTCTACAAACAATGACTGCCCTGCTGCGCTCATTGCTATATATCACTCGCTTGGATGCAGGCGACATTCAACCTGAATGGCAAAGTGTTTCAATTAAATCCTTGTTTGAATCAATAGTATCTGACTTTGAGCCAGTGATTAGCCATAAAAATCTTGAATTCAGATTTATCCATAAAGACCTACACGTGCATTCCGATCCAACCATGCTTCGCCGCATACTACAGAACATAATCGCCAACGCTATTTACTATACCAACGAAGGCGGTGTGGCGTTAATCGCGGGCAAGCATAGAGATAGAGTCCGAATACGAGTTGCAGATACAGGTATTGGCATAGAAAAAGAACAATACGAGAAAATATTCCAAGAATTCCATCGCTGCACTAGAATCGCCCACACTCGAGACCAGCCTGATGCGGGCTTAGGATTGGGCTTGGCTATTGTTGAACGTATGGTACGCACACTGAACCATTCGCTAACGCTAAATTCTCGCGTTGGTCGTGGCAGCTGTTTTCAGCTGACGATGCTAGGAGCGGAGCCAAGTAAAAATATCCCTATTAATGAAACATCGTCTCGCCTTAATAACGATACCGTGGCTGGGTCAGGCCTGCATGGCACTAACATACTCTTAATCGAAAACGATTTAGAAGTACTTTCGGCAATGGAATTGTTGTTATCTCAGTGGGGTTGCAACTTACGCATGGCAACGTCTACCCAACAGGCCTTGAGTGCAGTTGCAGATTCCACATGGCATCCACAAATCATCGTAGCTGATCAACATCTCGATGGCGATGATCTTGGTACAACCACTATTAGCCACTTACACACGCTCAGTGGCGACAACATTCCAGCTGTAATTATCACTGCCAACCCATCCAAGCAATTAACGCGTCAAGCAGAGAATGCAGGAATAGAAGTGTTACTCAAACCTGTCAAACCTGCCCAGCTAAGAGCGCTATTGACACATATAGTAAGCGAGTAGTAGGTGAACGAGCAGTGGCTTTTCAGGCGGTGTACTTAACTTTGCTTGGCTTGGCTATAGAAATGGGATTCGATGCCAACCATTTCGGATTGATCTAACTTAGACACCTCTATAACAGCTTGCGTACGGCTATAAACACTCAGCTTACGTAGTATTTCAGACACGTGCTTTTTAACCGTGCTTGAGCCAACCTCTAGTTCGTGCGCGATCTGCTTGTTGAGCAAACCTTCACGCAACATACATAGTACTTTGAGTTGCTGCGGGGTTAAGCTCAACATACGCTCAATTAATATGGCTTTTTGTTTTTCAGCCTCTGGCAAAGCATCGTTATTCTGATCAATATTATCTGGGCAGTAAATACCGCCCTGCAAAACTGTTTCGACAGCTTCGGCCAACTCGTCGCCACCATGCGATTTGGGCAGGAAGCCTGCAGCACCATAACGAAGCGCCTCTTCTATTATTTCTTTGTTTTCTAGGCCAGACACAACCAATATTGGCAATCGAGGATGCTCCGCGCGCAACCTCAGCAGACCTTCAAATCCACTAACGCCAGGTATGCTTAGATCCAACAAGGCAATGTCAAAATTGCGATCACGATCGAGGAGCTCACTCGCCTCTTCAATTGAGGAGGCCTCTTTAGTCTCAGCTGACGCATAAGCCGTTTTAATTGCGCTACGTAGCGCACCCCGAAACAAGGGGTGATCATCAACGATGAGTACTTTTGATAGATCAGTCATTTGCAATGCCATCGACAAGGTACCTGCCTCCTTACATCTGTAACGAATCAAATAAAACAATACATGTCAAAATAAAAAAAGGCCAGCATATAGCTGGCCTTTATTTGTAATAGCGAATTAACGCTAGTTTTAATAGCTTATGAGCTTATTTGGAAGCCAGAGATTCTGGAATCTTGAAAGCCCACACAGAGCCACCTTGGTTTAGGTAGCTTACAAACTTGGCAACTTCACCACCCCAAAGCGGCACTGCGCCACCCCAGCCCGTAGTGATGGCTACCCATTGCTCGCCATCTTGCTCCCAAGTGATAGGCGACGACACAATGCCCGTACCCGTTTGGAATTTCCATAGCTCTTCACCTGTTTCATCATCAAACGCCTTGAGATAACCTTCTGGTGTACCGGTAAACACTAAACCACCGGCTGTTGTCAGAACACCACCCCATAGAGGAGCTTTGTTGCGATACTCCCATCTGACTTCGCCTGTGGCTGGGTCCATCGCTTTTAAAGAACCGATGTAGTCGTCGAATATAGGTGTAATGGTGAAACCAGCACCCATGAAGGCAGCGCCTTTTTTATAGGTAGTCGGCTCATTCCAAAGGTCCATACCCCATTCGTTAGAAGGAATGTAGAACATCTCGGTATCTTGCGAGTACGCCATAGGCATCCAGTTTTTACCGCCAAGAAAGCTTGGTACAGCAAAAATTGACTTACCTTTTTTACCATCAGCTGATTCAACTGGGTTACCCGGACGATTGTCATCAACATAAATCGGACGACCATTTTCGTCAATTCCTTCAGCCCAGCTTATGTTTTGTACAAATGGTGCGGCCGACACAAATTCGCCGTTAGTGCGATCCAACACGTAGAAGAAGCCATTACGGTCGGCAGATGCACCGGCCTTAATAGTTTCGCCATCTTTCTCCATATCAAACGAGATGAATTCGTTTACACCATCGTAATCCCAACCGTCGTGAGGCGTGGTTTGGAAACCCCAAGCAATCTCGCCATTTTCTGGATCAATAGCGATGCGTGCCGATGTCCATTTGTTATCACCTGGACGTAAGTGAGAATTCCAAGGCGCCGGGTTACCCGTACCCATGAACACTAGCTTGGTATCAGGATCATACGTACCACCGAGCCATGGGGCACCACCGCCGTTTTGCCATATGTCGCCAGGCCAAGATTCATTCTTTTTGCCTGTCATTGTAGATTCTGCACCGTTGAGGGTACCCATGTGGCCTTCAATAGTAGGACGTGACCAAACGAGCTCACCTGTTTCGGGGTTACGAGCCTGCACTTCGCCAACGATGCCAAATTCACCACCCGAGTTACCCGTAACGATGAGTGGACCATGTGCTTCAGTGGGGACGATGAGTGGCGCTGCAGTGTAGGAATATCCAGCTTCGTAATCACCGATTGTTTTGCGCCAAACTACTTTGCCGGTTTTAGCGTCGAGTGCAACTATCTTGGCATCGAGCGTACCGAAATACACCTTATCGCCAAGTATGGCAGCACCACGATTGACTACATCGCAGCAAGGCAGAATGCCTTCGGGAAGGCGTGCATCGTACTGCCAGATCTCTTCGCCAGAACGAATATCAATCGCCCACATGCGGCTGTAGGAACCCGTGACATACATGACGCCATCTTTGATAAGGGGTTGAGATTCCTGGCCACGTTGTTTTTCGCCACCGAATGAAAAAGACCAAACGGGAAACAGATTTTTAATATTGCCTTTATTAAGCGTTGCTAGTGGGCTGTAGCGTTGGCCTCGTGGACCAAGCCCATAAGAGACGATATCATCGCCTGATGCTTGATCAGCGACAATCTCTTCGATTGTGACATCAGCAATAGCTGTAGTGCTGAGGCAGGCGGCACCAACAGCGGCGGCCAGCCAGACTTTCATTTGCTTCATTGAATTCTCCTCTAAGAAATGGACGCTCAAACATCGTTATCCAGAGGCAGTCTAACGAAATTGTAAATTACCCCATAGTGGACAAAGGTACACCGCAGTCATGCCAAAGTTCAGGCAGACACGCCAAAGGTCATACAGCGATTTAACCCAGCACAAGAATCAACGAGTTACATCAATAATCGGCATCAGCTGATCTTCTAGATCAGGATAAAGATGCACAACAGAACGCTCGAACTCCTCTCTGACTACATTAAGCGAGGCAAAACCATCTGGGATAGGTAACTGCATGGCTTCGTTCATGGTCAGGCCGCTGTCGACAGCGCCTATGAGGGTATCTTCTAACCAGGCAAGGTAGTCGCTGGTTTGCGCTAGCGATTCGTCACGTTTGTCTGAAGGCCCGTGGCCCGGCAATATCAGCTCGTGATCAAGCGCGCCTAAGCTGTCGATCGCGCCCTGCCAAGTCGCAATATCGGCGTGTGGCGTGGTAGGCGCTCGATACAAAAAGGCTAAATCGCCAGAAAACAATACGCCCGTGGAATCATCTCGAACCACAAAATCGGCACTAGTGTGGCCCGAGAGATAAAACAAAGAAAACTGTCGACCGCCGATTTCTTCGGTAGACGCATCGAGCACGACCGCTGGAGCCACAGGTGCGGTACCACGCATCCAATCCCCTACCAATCGGTACATGTTATCGGCAAACGCATTGCCTTCGGTATTGATGTTGTCGATAACACCTTGAGGGGCCGCAATTATGGCTGGATCAAATACTTGATTGCCAAAACAATGATCAGGATGATGGTGCGTGTTGTAAACCCGCAATATCGGCTTGCCTGGAACAGTTTTTTCAATCAAGGCAAGCAGGGCCTCACCATAACGTTTTGAAGGCCCGGTATCGATAACCACCACACCATCTGGCACTTCTATAAAAGCAACATTAACGATATTGCCGCCATTGTCCAAATTGAAGTGGCTTGACTCACCATGGACAGCCCATGTCTTACTACCGATTTCTGTAGCGTGCAAAGGGTACTTAAGCAAACGCGCGCTAACACTGCCGCATATACAGCAACCGCAACCCGCACTTAGAAGCTTGAGTAATTGCCGCCGTGACTGAGAATCAATCCGTGTACTTGCTTTCTGTGATTTTAATTTTTGTGAAAAGAATGTCATCGGCCGTTACTGCGCCAGTACGGCAGGTACTGACAACGGGAATGCAAACTCATTGCCTTCGGTATCACGAGTCGACACTTTTAACACCGAAGATGCGCTACCAACAGATGGCTTTAATGTAAGCGTCGGATTTTCACTAACAGGCTCATAGAGATCAAGTTCGGCGACTACGCCACCTGCTTCATCTTTAACAACCATCTTGTTCATATAAAATACTGGAATACCTGATGCCAAACCCGTATCCATTGGATGACGCATGCGGATTGTCATACGTGCATCACCTTTACTATCGCGACGCACCAACGCGCGGGTTTCACCCAGGGTTTGCATCCAATTGCTAATACTATGAGCATGGGCCGGTGCAGTACAGCCACCGCCTGCAGCATCCACCAGCGCACCACCAATGTGCCAAGTTCCGTCTTCTGTTTGCACACCCACGTGTATTGGGGATGATTGTTGTAACTTTAATCTAAACCCAATAAACGACAAAGCCTGCTCAGGCCGCACTGTTAACACATGTTGAATGGGGTTAAGATCCGCAACAGCGACAATTTGTTTGACGTTTTTTAAACGGGTTGCATCGACTGTGATGGGCACATGCATTTGGTTTTCGGCACTTTTGGGTGCGCTAACCACGACGCGTTCGTCAAATACAACATCGCCGCCAGTAAAATAGGTTTCGACCATGGTTTTCCACATGACTGAGCCGAACGGATCCGCAGGAATTGAGGCATGAGTCGCCGTGGAAGTCAGTGTTGCATAAGCTAACAATAAACCCACTAGCGCTAATTTCTTAGCTGTATTAGTCATATATGCCATCCGCCTAATCAGCGTGTTAAAAAACCTAACTTGCTTGGAGTGAACCATCATTGCTCCTTTGTTTAGTTAATACGAACTTTCACTTAATCGAACCGCTAGCGACACCAAATCATTCTATCGGCGCAATGTATGTCACACCGTATTTAGTATAGATAGCATCGAGCTTGCCAGAGTGCTGCATCTCACTTAGTACATCCGTTAACTCATAACCCAAATCGCGACTATCGTGCTTGATAGAAATACCTATCGGCCAACCCAATCGGACCATACCCGGCATTGGTGGCTGCACAACTACCGAATTTAAATCAGGTGTTTGCGCTAGCACCCATTCAGTCTGAGCCCGTGATGCCAACAGGGCCGGTACCTCACCACTGGCATAAAGCTCAACGGCGTCTTGAAACGTGCGCCCTCGCCTGATACTTTGTAGCAATTGCCCACGAAACGAACCAGACAAGAAAAAATCGTAGGCGGTGTCTAGTTCAACCGCGATCTGTTGCGATACAAAGCGCCCAAAGGTTTTGATTTCAGGTATTTTATTGTTGTCAAAGATGACCGCCATCGTCTCTTGAAAATACCCACCCATAATTACAGCAAACTCATTGCGATGATCAACTTCGGGGTCAACCGGCACATGCATCATCACATCCGCCACCTTCCGATGTATTAAATCGCCCTTCCATATATTGACACGCAGATCATCATCTAAGTTTTCGTCAGCCCCGCGCATCAACAGTTTGAGTTCGACGCCTAAAGCCTTAGCAAGTTCAGTCGCGATTTCAACATCAATGCCTACGGGCTTACCATCTACCTCATAGGAATAGGGAGCGTAGTCGGAGTACACAAAAATAGTGATCTCACCACTCTCAATAACATCGTCTAGCGGCCTTGCCGTGGCTTGGCTAGCCAAAACGCAGCTCATTAACAACACTAATCCGAGACCAACTTTTAGCGAGTGATTCGTTAAAGTTTCCAAGATGGCTCGCATAATCGTATTGTTCGTCACGGCGCCTTATTCTTCCTTCGGTCGAGTTTCTGTGTAAGAACGAATTGCCCACATAGCTTCCTGAGACAACAATGCTTCAAACGGAGGCATTTTATAAGTACCGTTCTGGCTGTAACCCTTTTTCACGCGTTCGATATACCATTCGTCGCCAAACTCGCCATCTTCAATCAGTCGTAAATCTGGTGCTACGCCACCACTGATTGCTTGTAGGCCATGGCAGCGAGCGCAGTTTTGGCTGTAACCAGATGAACCAATTTCAATTGCTTTCTCATACTGCTCACCGCCCATTAAGCGATAGGGGTTTTCCAGTGCAAATTCTTCAGGTAGTGGATCAAGCCCTGTCGTATCGACCGCTTGAGGCTGAACATCGCCATGGCCCATACTCGTTTGGATAAAGGTCAATTGCAATGCAGCTGCCACGACCGCACTTAACGCCATTATTTTAAATTTCATTAGTTCACCTGTTTTCTTTTTTACAATAACTTACTTACAATGAGTCACACATCTCGTTTCAAATACGCATGCTTCGAAACGCATGGTTACCAAAGCATAATGACTACAAACAACTACGCACATCGAATACGAATAGTTAACGTTATGTGAAAGGCTGCTTATAGCAAAACTACACAGTAATCAGTATGGTACTTTCGGACGCATGTTAAATTGCCGACGCTTTTAGCTTAACAGCCTGAGCTTATTCGACAAGCCCAATCTGTCGCAGTTTAAGGCACATCTGCTTAATATAAGCTGTATCTCTATCGGCCTGAGGCACATCTAATGCAATTTTACCCAGCTCAGTGGCAGGCCGTGCACTCAAAACAATAATCTCATCCGCCAACATAGCCGCCTCTTCAACATTGTGCGTCACCATCAGCGCAGTACACGACGTTGACTTCCACAACGATAACAACAACTCTCGCAAACGCTCTGCTGTCGCGTCATCAAGTGACACAAAAGGCTCATCCAAAATTAGCAGATCAGGCATCACAGCAAAGGCTCTAGCCAAGGCTGCACGCCTGGCCATTCCTAACGATAATTCGCCCGGATAAAACTGCCGCACATCTTCCAAGCCTAGCTCTTCAAATAGCTCATCAAGTGCTACGCCCTTACCATCAGCAGGTAAAACCAAACGAACATTTTGCTCGACTGTACGCCACGGCAGTAGGCGAGGTTCTTGAAATACTGCTGTCATCGTTTGCGATTGGGGAAAATCGATTTTGCCGTCAAAGTCCGGATCAAGGCCAAGTAATAAGCGAAGCGTAGTCGTTTTGCCACAACCCGAAGGCCCGATAACACAAGTGAACGTCTCACTTTTTAACGAGAAATTAAGATTGTCAATCGCGTGCATGACACCACCTTCAGAGGCGTCAAACACTTTTGAACGAATATCGGCCGTTAGGATATCGGTGGTGAGTGTTTCAGTGGTTGCCATCAATTACTCTATGCGCCCTTGGCACGCCAACGTCGGCTGTGTTTTTCCAGCGGCTGCAACACAAAATATTCCACACTCAACATAATAAAAACAAATGCCAGCGTGTAAGCCAGTATTGTCGCAACATCGAATAGCTGGAAATACAAATGAATCTGAAACCCAACACCGTTAGAGCGCCCAAGCAACTCCACCACTAAAACAATTTTCCAGATAAGCGAAATACCTGAACGCATTGCCGACGCGAAAAACGGCTGCAGTTGCGGCAATACAACGTGCCTCAGAGTTTTATAAAATCCAAACCTAAATACCTTAGACATCTCTGAAGTATGCGGGTCTAGTGATCGAGCACCTTCTCTTAAGGTAACCACCACATTAGGAATTTTGTTCAGCGCGACCGCGCCAATAGCCGCAGCCTCGTTAAGACCAAACCATATATACGCAAGAACAATGATAACCAAGGCGGGAATATTAAGTAGCAAAACCAACCACGGATCGACAAACTGATTAAGGGATCGATTTAGACCAAGCGCGATACCGATAGCTGATCCAATCAACATGGCAATCAAAAACGCTGCAATTACACGCATCAGCGTCGCCATTAAATGCACGAATAATTCGCCCGAACGCGCCTCGATCATAAGCGCTTGCGCTACAGCTTGAGGGCCTGGCAGGGAGCGATCATTAAGCTGATCAGCCACCACCCACCAGAGAACCAGTAGGCATGTCAGAGACAGCAGAACAACTAGTATACGTTTGAATGTTGAGTTCATTGGCGGCTAGTTTACCGCCAATCTTGAGCTTACAATCAGAAAATCCTTAGGCACTTTGCTATGAAAATAGTCGAGCGCCCGTCATCCTTGCGAAGGCGACGGGAACGACACCTTAGGAGCCAGCACCTTCCCAGAAGGTGCCATCGACTAACACTTTAGAATCACCGACCAGTTTTGCACCACCAAGATCCTCAAGTAATTGATAAACAATTTCAGCATCTCGGATTTCATCGTTAAGATCACGATAGGGAATGCCCTCTCGGAATCGATCACGCAGTTTTAGCAATGCAGCACCTTTATCTTTAATGATGCCTTCACTTGCCATGTCTACCCATTGATCATCTGATTCAGCGAGCAGTTGCTTTGTCTGCTTGATGGCTTTAGTAAACGCGGGTAGATCAGGATTATCTGCAGCAAACTCTTCATTAAACACATAACCCAATGACGAGATAGGGCCGCTTGCACCTAGCTCTGTTGTGGCTTCTTCAACACTAACCAAGCGCTTAAAACCATCTGCCTCTAATCGGGCGCAGTAATGCCAGTAGTTAAGGCTACCATCGAGCTCACCGTCACGCGTTTTTTCAGCCAGTAGCGGCGGCGCACCAAAAACGATTTCGTTTTCGGCCGCTAAATCGATACCGTGCTGTTTTTTTGCAAGGCCTTGCAGCAACAGCCAGCTCTTATCAAGCGGCCCACCAGCAACACCCAGCTTTTTGCCTTTTAGATCCTTAATCGAATTAATCGAACCATCGTCTGCCACCATCATCGCGCCAACAGATGAACTGTACGGCACGAAACTGACTGCAACGCCATTTGCTCGTTGTCGAGACACCCACAACCAGTCAGATACGATGATATCCACGGCACCACCCTGAAGAGCAATTTTGGTTGCATCGCCACCGGCAAATGGAACAATTTCTAGTTCGAACCCATTTTGTTTATCAAAACCGGCGTTTTTGAGTGCCTTTAGCTCCCAATTGACCGTGCCAAATTTGAGCACACCCACCTTGACCGTTCCTGCCGATGTAGCGCCAATGGCCAACAGTGACAAGACAACAACCGCTAAAGCCTTACCTATCCTTAATCTACACAGCACAGAATTCTCCCATTGACCTTCATCAAAATACCAGTCTACTGTAAGCGCTACACATCACTAAGTCCAATTCGTTAGACTTTAGTACCACTGCGAGGCCAAGTTGGCTGCTCCATACTGGCTGTAATAACATGAGTAAATCGCACATAAGCAATTCGCAACGCTATGACCCTTAAAACTTGTTTGATCACAATCTTATTGTTATTCGGCAGTGCCGCCAATGCTTTGGCCGAAGAATACGATGTTGATGCTACAACTGGTTATCGCATGGAGCGCTACCGCGCACCTGTACCCTCTTCAATACCGCAAGGCACAACAATCACCACCGCCGACGCTAAAGAACTTCTATCGAGCGCTGTTTTTATCGATGTATTACCACCCGTTGGCCTTGGTGCAGATCCATTTGACGGGAATTGGCTAATCAGTGAGCCTCGCTACACCATAAAAGGCTCAACTTGGTTACCTGAAGTTGGCCGAGGACATTTAACGCAAGAGCACAAAGAATTTTTTAGCCGCAACCTAAAACGGTTGACCAACGGCGACAAAGCAAGCAAGTTAGTATTCTTTTGCACAGCCGATTGTTGGCAAAGTTGGAACGCCAGTAAACGCGCAGCACAGTTAGGTTATACCAATATCCATTGGTATCCAGCCGGCACTGACGGTTGGCAAGAAAACGGCAACACACTATCGCCCGTATTGCCCGTCAATTTTCTAGACGACACTACTCCACCATTGTTTCCACCTGAAGCCTCAGTCTACTTGCTTGATCAATCCGGCAATGAGACAGCCATCGGTAAAGTATTGTTTAGCACCGACGATGGAGAAAACTTTGGCATCAATGTAAAGATCGAGGGGGAGGTCTTTAGCGAACAGTTTCTGTCGATGCGCCCTTTTGACTGCATCACTGATCCAAAAGAATGGTTTTGCTATTTACAATATCCCTATCCACTCAACAACACCATAAGCAGCTTGGACCTACTCGATCTTGAATACCAATTATTGTTTATCCTAAAATCCCCAAGCGATTTCGGTATCGACGCTTGGAATGGCTTGTATTTCAAATTAGAACTGGCTCAGCCTCAAGTCCTTGTCGGTACTGCTTTGTCTGGCGATCTCAATGTCTTGCAATCCCCTCCTGCAGCCAACACCCGTCCGATTGATTTAATTGAATTTATTGACGAATCAGCCGCGCGTCGATTTCCTAAAATAATCATTCGTCCATGAGTTAAGGCATGATTCCAATATGAGTTCCGATATTAGTTCACAAAGCAACACCCAAGCGCTTCAACAGCTAAGGCTAGTACAGACTGAACTGCATAAAAAACTAGTGGGTCACGAAGCATTGATTGAACGCCTACTTATTGCCCTGCTCACTGGCGGTCATATATTAATTGAAGGTGCGCCTGGACTTGCAAAGACTCGCACCATCAACCAATTTTCGCAATTGATCGATGCTCGGTTTGTTCGCATACAAGCAACACCAGATTTACTGCCCGCCGATTTAACGGGTACCGACATGTACCACCAACAAAGTGGCGAGTTTCGTTTTATTGAAGGCCCTTTGTTTAACAACATCGTATTAATGGATGAAATTAATCGCGCCCCACCAAAAGTGCAGAGTGCGCTACTAGAAGCTATGGGTGAGAAACAAATTTCCTCAAGCGGGAAAACACGCGCACTCGAATCACCATTTTTAGTTGCCGCTACTCAAAATCCAATTGAACACGAAGGCACATACCCCCTACCTGAGGCGCAACTTGATCGCTTTATGTTCTTTGTTAACGTTGAAATGCCAGATGCAACTGCAGAATTAAAGATACTGGATCAGGTTCTAAGCGAGCGTAACAGCAACTCTAAAACAGATAACCAAGCAAGCCATCAAGCGGCAGTGAGTAATACCAGCACCATTGAACAAGCCAGCGCTTTCGTCAGTGCTGTACATGTTAGTGATGCAATAAAAGATTATATTGTCAGGTTAATCACGGCAACTCGAGGCCACGGAGTAGCGGGACGCGTGGCCGAGCATATTGCACACCCAGCAAGCCCTCGAGGGTCGATATTTTTATCCGTGGCCGCACAAGCCAAGGCATGGCTAGATGATCGCGACTACATCACGCCAGATGACATCAAACAACTCGCACCAGACGTATTAAGTGGTCGCATTGTATTGCACTACCAGGCAAGAGCAGAAGGCATTACACAGCGGGATTTAATTATGCGCATTTTAGACTCCACACCAGCGCTCTAGCATGCAGCAAAGCTTTATACCTAAGGTTACATTGCCACTCGACGCGCTATTAGCGCAGCGGCAATCAACCTCGCCAATATCTGATGCAACATCCGGCAACGGGCCATGGCCAGGGCCACATCGCGGTAGAAAACACGGACAAGGCTTAGACTTTGAAGAACTCCGTCAGTACGTGCCCGGTGATGACACACGGCATATCGACTGGAAAGTCACTGCTCGCAGAAACGCCACTTACACGCGACTCTATCGAGAAGAAAAAGAGCGACTACTCACCGTTGCATTGGATTTTAGATCACCCATGTTTACTGGTAGCGAAACGCTGAGCGCCGTCACAGCCGGCTTACTTGCTGCAAAAATAGCTTGGCAGGCAGCTGATCTAAGCAACCGTTGCAACCTAGTGATACAAACAGACCACAAGCTGCACACCATTGCGCCAGCAACTGGCACCAATAGCGCACTAAGCGCTTGCAAGTTGATTGCCGACACTTTTAATTACGCGATCAAAAATCGAAACCCCAGTAACCTTACGGATATGGAACCACTGCTAAAGCAACTACTCGGTAGAGGTCGTTTTACAGGATCGGTTGTTGTGATAAGTGCAGGAGACGAACTCGGTGGTGGCTTCGATCAACTCATGCCGGTGTTAAGCTCTTCTGCCGCCGTGGCGTGGGTATTGATTGAAGATCCTATGGAATGGCAAACCATGCCAAATGGTCGCTACGGATATCGCCACGCCTTGAGTGGCGATTTGAGCGGCGATTCAAGTCGCGATAATAGTAAGCAACACAGCAACGAGTTCGTTCGCATCAATGCAGACTTTGCAGCACAACTCAAAAGCTTACTTGAAGAAGCTAAGAAAACACTTATCGATCGTGTGCAGAATGCCGGCGCAAGCACCGTATCAATACGGCATGGCACCACGGATGTGATGCGAGCTCTATACCAGTGGCAAATTCTCGCATGAGCAGTGCAGACAAAGCGGCCCTACTGGCAAGTTTGCGTGACATACACGAGCCCCTAGCACCCAAACCAGACTGGCTGTGGTTGATCGCAGCAATCGCGCTAGGCATCGGTTTAGTAGCGGTTCTTTGGGCGCACAGACCACGTAAGAAAGAATCACTCGCAACACAGCAAATAAACGCCGCTAGAACTGAGCCTCCCGAGCAAGCACTGGTCAGGTTGGCACGCTTACTACGCGCTAGAATTCAAAACAGTAGCGATAATATCAAGGCGCAAACACAGGGTGACGCCTGGTTGCAAATTTTGGACTCTGAATTTAAGACATCGTTCTTTACGGCTGATATAGGCCGCATATTTGGTGAGGACTTATATCGCAAACCAACATCAGAATTGAACATAACTACGCTTTGTGATCAGTTGGAGCAACTGCATGATGCTAGTGAGTCAAAGGGTTCGGTATGAACGTTGTATGGCCTTGGGTGTTTCTGTTGCTTCCACTTCCACTGCTATTACCTAAATCGTACAAAGCAAACAAGGCTACTGATGTAGTGGATATACCACCAAGGGTTGCATCAGCATTAAAACAACTGGATAAAACAACCAGCCTTAATCAAATAGTGGCACGTAGCCTACCTTGGTTAGTGTGGTGTCTTTTCCTATTGGCCTTAGCACAACCGTACAAAACTGGCGATGCAACTATACAAGCTGCCACTGGTCGCGCCATCGCCATGGTAGTTGATGTATCTGGCAGCATGTCGCGTACCGACTTTCTTATCGATGGTGTGAATACAGATCGACTCAGCGCTGTAAAGAAAGTAGCAGGTGAATTTATCAAGCAACGCAAAGGGGATCGCTTGGGCCTGGTGCTTTTTGGAAGTGATGCGTTTATCGCATCCCCATTAAGTTTTGATGTGGCAGCCATAGCGAATAATCTGAATTCTGCAGGCATCGGCATGGCTGGTCGATCGACTGCTATTGGGGACGCAATCGGCTTAAGCATAAAACTTTTAAACAACGACCCAGCGGTAGAAAAAGCCATTATTCTATTATCTGATGGCACTAACAATGCTGGAACTGCGGAGCCAGAGAACGCCGCCGAACTAGCAAGCTCTTTTGGAATTCGCATACACACTATTGCAATGGGCAGCGATACACAAAAGTCTGGCTTTTCAACCTCTCCCTCGGCGGACTTAGACGAAGAAACACTTCAGTCCATTGCAACAAGTGCTAACGGCAGTTTTTACAGAGTACGCACATTTGAAGATCTGCAAAATGTCTATAACGACCTTGCAACGATGGAATCAGCGGTGAGTGATACACCGCCTGTACTTCTCGAGTTGGATCTGCGCAATATTGTATTACTGTGTTTGTTTATCACACTGCTATTAATGTTTCTAATGCAGTGGTCGACAAGCGGTGGTGGTGTGAGGCGCACACAATGATTTTTCAGCACCCCTATTGGCTGCTTGCAAGTGTTTTCTTGTTAGCTTGTGCCTTTATTTATCGTACAGCCGGTGTACGCAGTGCTTGGCACAAGGTGATGTCGCCAGAGGTGCTAGGCATACTTAACAATAAACTACCTAGCGATTCACTTATCAACAAGGTTTTACTCGCAGCTGCAATCGTCGCTGCTGCACTCAGCGCCCCATCCACACGCAACGATCAATCTGATGCGTTTCAACATACCGACGGGTGGTTTTTATTGGCCGATTTGTCCCGATCCATGACAATGACTGACGTACTACCATCACGCCTATCAGCTATGCGCAGCGCCTTAACTGATTTAACTAAGGCTTCAGGCGCAAAAGCAACTGCCTTGATAATTTATACAGCCGATGCGTTTATGGTCGTGCCACCATCGTTTGACAAACAACAGTTAACCGAAACCACCGCATTACTAGACTACGGTGCAATAGAACAAGACGGCTCTAACTTAACTCGGGCCATCTCTTTGGCTGTTTCTAGCATTGCCCAAAGCGGCATGACTCAGGCTCGAGTTTTTGTACTTAGCGATACTGGCGGCATCTCTAACAACGCCATCGCAGCGGCTAAATTTCTAGCCGGCCAAGGTCATCGGCTCGACCTCATCCTTTTTGGAAACCCTCAGCTCAATAGTGACGCTAACCAACAACTTGACATTACGTTAGCCACACAACTCGCTAAGGCAGGTAGAGGCCTCACAATCCAATCTGACAGCCTTGGCTCAGTCGATCTAAGTAATTTATCACTAAACCATGATAACAACGCCATTCAAAATGCCGCTCAAAGAGCGATTCATTGGCATAATCAATCACACTGGTTACTGTTGTTACTGTTGCCCTTGTTTCCTAGTATTTACCGAGACTACAACGCATCATGATAGCCCGGCAGCTAGTCGCAGCGCTTATCACCATAACGTGTGTTAGCAAAACCTATGCAGTTGACGTTAACCGGCTCGCACATGAGCTGTTTAAAGAAGGCCGTTACGCGCAAGCTGCGGAACTCTTTACCGATCCTGCCTGGAAAGGTACTGCGTTATATCGCTCAGACCAGTGGTGGCGAGCAGCAGAAGCATTTTTACGTGCTGGCGACGCTGACTCCAATTATAACTTAGGCAATTGCTACGTAAAATTAAGTTACTACGCATTAGCACTGGAGGCGTATCAACAAACACTAATCCAGGATCCCGGCCACGCCGATGCAGCGTTTAATCGCGATCTAATGCTTGAACTACTCGCAGGCGACGATGACGATGACGAATCACGTGGCCTACTCAAACCCAAGTTAGAAGAACTTGACCGTGTTAATACAGATGGAGACGCCGAATCTGGGGAGGCCGCGACGGGAGATGAGAAAGTCGATTCAAGCGAAAGTGCCGCTGGCGACCCAGGCGAAAGTGAAGAGGCAAACAATGATGCACCTACTGGCAACAGCGGCCAATCAGGGAATGCAGGCAAGGGAGAAGACACCCTTAGAGGTGAACAAGGCATGGCCAATATGCGCGGCGAAAACAATAGCGAACAAGTCAGTAATCGCCCCTCTGGTGGATCAGAGAACGAAGGTACCACCGACAATCAGCACGCCGCAGGCATGCGAAGCCAGATCGAGGACAAGCAAGCCACTGAGCAGTGGTTAAACAATATCAATCACGATCCTTATCGGTTTCTTGAGAAGCGCATTGAACTGGAGCTAAAACGACGCGCTGATGCAGGCCAGAGCGCACCCGATGGTGGCAGCGTATGGTAAAGCTGGCCGCCACATTATTGCTCTTGGTACTTGCAACTTCTCACGTGTTTGCACAAGCCAAAGTGCAATTAAGTACCGACAATCAACAAGTCTATATTGGCGACGCCATCATTATCGATATTGAGAGCACCGGCTTACTTGAACCACTCAACGTCGAGCCACTGAAAAAAGTAACGACTTTTGATCGGGAGACCTACGGCACTCGCATAGCGGTTGTCGAGGGCAAGGTAGTGGAGAACCAAATTCGCAGAATGGAATTTACTGCAGTAACGGATGGCACTTTGATATTTGGCCCGTTAACAGGCGTTGCGAATAACGGGGAAGTACAATCAAATTCTATATCGATAAGTGTATCGAAAGCTGATGATAAGCAATGGAATCCGAGTAAGGAAGACTTAGTTCTAGAATTCACTCTCAACAATCATGCACCATATGTACACCAACAGATTGTTGCGGATATGGAATTGCGACACCGTTACCCAGTAGCGGATGAGTCCATCACTCTGCCCGACTTTTCTCAATTTGATGTTGTGCCCGTATTCGAACAGCGAAGAACCCTAGATCAATCGGATGCAGGCTGGCGAGTGATTAGCTGGCAATGGTTGCTACACCCCAAGTCATCTGGGAAGTTAACCCTGAATGGCCCAGGATGGTCGGGATTAATGGTTAAGTCTCGCACGCAGCGAGGCAACTTTGCGCTACCAGCAGAGCCCGTTGATCTATCGATTCAAGCGGCAAATAACCCTAATGAGTGGTGGCTGCCAGCCTCTAGCGTGGTACTAGAGGATAGTTGGTCGAGCCCGGTGACTGAAATATCCGCAGGAGAAGAGGTCATACGTACGGTAACCATCACTGCAACAGGCATTCTAAGCCAACAGATTCCTGACATCTTACCGCTCGAAAGCCGTGCTATTAGTTCGGTATTGATCAGTCAGCAGCGGAACCAGACGTTAGTTGACGATAAAATTACCAGCAACGCTGAGTTCAAATTCCGAATGACAGCGCAAAGCCCGATACCTGTGTTTCTGGATACGATAAGAGTGCCCTGGTGGAGTACTGTTGAAAATAAAATGAAAGAAGCGATAATTCCAGCCAGACGGATCAATGTTGGCTTGCCTGAACGCGCGGACGTGTTAGCGAACCTTGCGTTAAAGCGAACCCCATGGGAACGCTTAAAGTTAACGCTAAGAAGTATCAGTGTGAGCTGGAAAATACCTGCATTACTAACTGCACTACTAATGACAGCACTTTTACTATTAAACAAGTCAAACTACCTTAGCAACTTACTCAAGCATATCTCTCAGCGCCGCCATATCCACAAAATAAATCGTGCAGTCAAAAATAAAGATTGGTTAAACGTTTGGGCCTTTTTAGAAGCCGCACCAGCAACAGTACGCAACAGCATTGAGGCTCAAAAAATTAGGGCGCATTGTGAACATGCCCTATTCTCTCAGAGCCAATCAACACCTAACACAGGCACTGAGTTGCCAATACTTCGGATGGTTCATTCTGAGCAAACATCCGAACACCCACCTGAGCGCACACCTCAACTAAATATTTAGCTTAGTGCTTATTCGCACGTATTGATTTCGTGAGTCTGCAGTTGAATTATGTTGCTTAACTGCTCAGCTAGATTGGTACAAAACCGTCTCAAAGACCCCTTATTCTCCATAAAAACCCGAATCATGGACTTTATGAACCACTGTTCGAATTAGAGTTTTCAAAAAACTTGTAAATTCATATCTAAGGGGGTAAACATCTTATTAGACATACTGTTATGTCTCGATAGCATTTCTAAGGAACTGATAATCTGGAGGAGAGTGGTGGCTAATATGAAGATGACTAAAATTGCAGCATGTGTGGCGGGCATGGCGCTATCAGCCTCGGTCGCAGCCAATATAGGTGTATTTGCGACTTCGGGCAAAACGATGGGGGACCATACCTTTATCGAGCAAGGCGGACAAAAGGCAGAGAATCTCAAGGCTATTCTGGCCAATATTAAATTACCGGCCGGGTTTAAAATTGATCTTTACGCGATTGTCCCAGATGCTCGGGATATGGCAATGGCACCGCAAGGAACCGCGTTATTTGTCGGTACTAGAAAAGACAAGGTTTGGGTTGTATCTGATCGAGATCGAGATGGTGTAGCTGATGAAGTTAAAGATTTTGCACCTTCCCTGACGTTCGACGTACCTAACGGTGTTCAGTTCAGTAAGGATGGCTTCCTCTATATAGCCGAGCGTAACCATGTGCGTATGTTTCCAGCGGCAGAGTTCTTTTTTGAAGGTCCCGATGTCGTAGCGGTGGATATCATCCCTAAGGGTGAACTTGTCCCTGTTGAAGAGGAAAGTTACAACCACACAGCACGTGTTATCGATATTGGTCCAGACAACAAGGTTTATATTTCACTTGGTCAACCTTTCAATGTTGCACCACCTGAAAAACTCGATCTATACAAAGAAGTCGGTATCGGCGGAATCATCCGAATGGACCGTGATGGATCTAATCGTGAAGTCTACACTTATGGTGTGCGTAACTCTGTCGGACAAGACTTTCATCCCGTTACTGGCGAGTTGTGGTGGACAGACAACCAAGTCGACGGCATGGGCGATGATATCCCCCCAGGCGAGTTGAATCGTCAAACCGAAAAAGGTCAGCACTTTGGCCACCCTTGGTTCGGCGGCGGTACGGTTCGCGTAAGTGACTTCGGATACGACGCAGCGGAGGTGCCTGACGGCATTATTCACCCGGTAGTTGAAACCACAGCTCACTGCGCCGACTTAGGCATGGCGTTTTATAGCGGCAATCAGTTCCCTTCAAAATATAAGAACGGTATCTTCGTAGCGCAGCACGGTTCGTGGAATCGCACAGTTCCTTGTGGTGCGCGGGTCATGTTCACGTCAATCGACGATGAAGGTAATGCCACGATGGAACCATTCGCTGAAGGCTGGTTGAACGAGAACGGTGAGTATGATGGCCGACCTATGTCTGTAACACAGATGAAAGATGGTTCTATACTTGTATCCGATGACTATGCGGGTGCTATTTACCGCATCTCGTATGAAGAAGGTTCATAGCAATAGACCTGAAAATAAAAAAGCCCCGACCGTTGGTCGGGCTTTTTTTCAAGCCGCGATGTTAATGCAATAAAGTAGAAGCAACAATGTTAAAGACACTCTCAATAGGAACCGGGCTTATTTTATTTAGCTTGTCCTCTTTCGGAGCAGACATGGCTAAGGGAAAAACTCTGTCAGCCCAATGTTCTGTTTGTCATGGCAAAGATGGTCTTTCGAAAGACCCTGAATCCCCCAATTTAGCTGGCCTTAGCGCCCTGTATATTGAAAAAACCCTAGTTGATTATCAAAAAGGTATGCGACAGGATCGGCGTATGAGTATCGTTGCCCAATCACTGTCTATTGAAGATGTGAAGGATCTTGCTGCTTGGTATTCCGCTTTTGAATTGACTGTTAAAGAGCCGAGCATGTGACGCTCGTTGCTCGGTGGACCCTCCCCTTATTCATCCTCATCGTCTTAACCGTACGACACGATCCTGTTGTTGCAGCCACGGCAGTCATTAGCAATGAGCGATCAGGCGATATTGTGTTCATGGATGAAGCCGGAAAAACCACCGACATAATCGCCTTATGCGCTAGGCCCAGAGGCATGGCTCAGCGCATGTCCGTTGGTACTCTTTATATCGCTTGTTCAGATGATGGCCATGTTGTCGAATTTGATGTCACTACAAAACAAGTCAAGAGAATATTCCCCAACCTACCCGGAGCAATGTCGCTCGCCATTCACGAGCCATCCAATCGTTTAGTAGTATCCAATGAAGGTTTGGCAACAGCCACAGTGCTCGATATTACAAGCGGGGAGTTGCTAGCTACGCTAGCAACTGGTCATGAACCGGATGGAGTGGCATTAACCACGGATGGCAGCAAGATATTTGTAGCTTCAGAAAATGCAGGCATAGTACATATTTTCGACGGTAAAACCTACGAGCCGATCAAAAGGCTCATTACAAACTTGCGTCCGAGACGACTGGGCATTCGAGACAAGGAGCTTTGGGTGTCTTCGGAAATGGGCAGCCGGGTGGAGATATTTGACACTACAAGCTTTGAAAAAATTGATGAAATCATTTTTGCACCTCGTGGTTTTCGAAGCGAGCAGCTGACACCCGTTGATATTATTTTTGATCACTCCCAAACAACTGCGTTTGTGGCCCTTGGCTCAGCTAATCATCTCGTCATAGTCGATGCTATCAAGCGCGAGATAATAAAATACATATTGGTTGGTCGTCGCCCTTGGGGGCTTGCCCTTACTCCAAATGGCGAACAGATTTTCGTATTAAACGGATTATCAGATGATGTGACTATTATCGATATTAAATCGAAGCGCCCTATTCGTACTAGTAGGACCGGGCTAGTTCCTCATTCAGTGGAAATCTTTAAGTAATGCTCCGATACTTGTCATTACTACTCGCATTACTATTCTCGGCTCCAGCTTTTGCCAGCTCTCTCGAGATCACAATCATTACCTCAGCATCTGAAAACAGATTAGATATAGGTAAGAGCTTTGCAGGCATCACTGTGGAACCACATAGGCCAGTGTTGCGCGCTGTGGAACTTGCGCTGTTTGAATCATCCACACTGTTTGAAACACTGGGGATCGAAACAAAAGTGCAACAGATAGAGCTGGATACAAACAAAGATTTTAAAGATCAGCTCAGTGCCGTTTCTCCATCCGCGCTTGTGATTTTGGACGTGCCATTAAAACTAATGGAGGAGCTTGCAGTATTGGCTAATCAAATGAACATCGTTGTGATTAACGTCAGGCACAGCAATTCATACCTTAGAGAATCGCTTTGCCTAGCCAATGTGTTTCATACCATACCCTCCGATAGCATGTACTTCGATGCTCTAGGGCAGTTTTTAGTCTATCGAGGTTGGCGAAAAGTACTGTTAGTGCAAGGGCCTTCAGAGCGAGACATCGAGCGTGCTCAAACGTTACTAAAAAGCCTTAAGAAATTTGGCACTACGATTGTTGATCAGCGTACCTTTTCGCTGTCTCATTTTCCCGATGACAGAGACAAGAACAAACCAGAATTTCTAACTGGCGGCGTGTCATACGATGTAGTGGCTGTTATCGATTCGCAGAAGGACTACGGCCGTTACCTGCAATACAGTACTCGTATAGCCAGGCCAGTAGTTGGAGATATAGGGTTAACACCCAAGAGCTGGCACTTCGCGCTTGAGCGTTACGGAGCCCCACAACTCAACGAGCGATACCGAACCTTCAAAGTAGATGAGCGTATAGGGCCGCAAGTTACGATGACTGACGCAGAGTTTGCGGCCTGGAGTGCAGTCAAACTAATCACTAACAGCATCAATACTCGATTGGATAAAGGCGACCTAAATGTATTGTCGATACTAAACGACCCAGCTTCACAAGTCGATTTATACAAAGGCACTCGAGGGTCAATTCGCCACTGGAACCATCAACTTCGACAACCCATCTTGTTGGCGACATCGCAAGCAGTTATAGCAGTAGCGCCGATGCCGAAATTCTTACATCCAAAACACTATGTCGATACCCTAGGCTTGGATGAACCCGAATCTGAATGCCAGTTGCGCTGATGATGTGCAACTGTGAAATGCATTGATTCTTGAGTAATCGGGCAGGTAAATTCCAATGAAACTGCCTGAAGCTGTAGATCCATAATTTCTTTTTTGAACGCGCCGTTTCTGGAATCGCCATAGAGCCGATCACCTACAATGGGATATCCCATCCCACTTAAATGTTGTCGTATTTGATGCTTACGGCCGGTTAGTAAGCGGACATCCACTAAAGAGTATTCATCATTGCTATCGACATACGAAAAAACACTTTTTGCGGCTTTCCCATCGACCATCTGATCAGCTTCGTAGCCCAATGGCACTGCAGAAAAATCGCCATGAACAATTGCTTGATAACGCTTATCAACCTCGCCCTCTTGGAACATCGCACTAAACAACCGGGCGGCAGTTTTACTATGGCACAACAGGATCAATCCCGTTGTTGCTCTATCGAGCCGGTGCACAAGAAAAACCGGGCGTTCCGAACTGTTAAGAAGCTTGGGTAAATTGACTTCTACCCAACGGTTAATACTAGCAAAATCCCCCCAACGGCTTCCCTGGCAGTTCAAGCCATAAGGCTTGAACCACACGCTGTAATCCTGAGCATCAAAGATTAGCAGGGGCTCCGGCACAGCCTGAGTGAGTAGATTGGTATCGTAGTTTAGCTCCAGCTGATCACCCACAAGGAGCGGCTTACTTGCGCGCCTCAGCCGTTTTTTTTGCTTCCCTCGCAGCAACCAAACAGCGCCTTTTTGCATCGCGTCTTTGATTTTTGCTTGAGATAAATCAGTGTGATTTGCCAACAGCTGGCTGGCTTTGATCCGACTACCCTCGGCATCTACCGTCACACAGGTTTGAATAATATCCGTCACAGAAAACCGCTTGTGATCATCTGCCCAGCTATTGCGGTATCGCGCTCGCGGGCAACACCGCAACACCCCACGGGAAACGCCCAACCTTAATCGTTTTTACCGCTTTGAGCTGCTCAACATCCACCATTGTTACATCGCCTGACACACCATTGCTGGTATACAAGCTGGTTTCGTCCGGTGTCAGGGCTAAATGCCAAACTCGACGGCCAACCAAAATATATTCGATCACTTCGAAGTTGCTGCGATCAACAACTGCAACATGATTGGCAGGGCCTAAGGCAATAAATGCTAGCTTGCCATCGCTGGTTAATTCCATACCCACTGGCTGAATTCGGCTGGCAGACACGCCAGGAATTTCAAATGTCAGCGTGTGTGTAATTTCATGTGTTGTAGTATCGATAATCGATACTGTCCCGCCAATTTCAGAAGACACCCAAAGCTCGGTGTCATCAGCATTAAATTCAGCATCTCGCGGGCGTTGATCAACCAGTGTATTGGCCACAATTTCGTTTTTACTGGTGTCAATCCAATGCGCCATATTGGATGTTTCTGAGGTCACTATCGCCCACTTACCGTTATGGCTAACCGCCATCCCCTCTGGCTCAACGCCTACATCTATCTGCGCTACAACAGTACGACTCTCAATGTCCACTACGGTTGCGACGGCATCGTCTTCGTTGGCGATATATAGGTGCTTGTTATCAGGGTGTAAGGCAAATTGCTCTGGGTCTTCACCACTGGGTAACTCATGGAGTATTTTATTGGTCGCAATATCCATTACCTGCACCGTATCCGAATCAGATGCACAGATAAACAGAAGCTTATTATCCTTACCAATCGTTAGCCCTCTGGGGCGCTCGCCTACTTCAAGCGTATTAATGACTTCATTAGTGCCTGTATCGATAATACTGATTGTGTCGTCTTTTTCATTTGTCACATAGACCCAATCGGCAAACACTTCAGCACTACTGATAGTTAAGTACATTGCGACCGCAGTTAACTTAGCGACCTGCGTTAACGGCAAAGAAAACAGTTTCATAATCTTCAAAACTCCCCACATTTAGATTCGGTACGATCGAGCCCAAGCGTGTCTAGCTCGTTGCTTTGATGTAAAAATCCGGCTATTGGTGCATTTGCCACAACTGCCTCTGGATGTACTAAAGGAATAGGCTGTCGAAGTTGACCATTCCAATTGCGGTAACTTAAGGCGGCACCCTTAAAACCTGCCAGCTCAAAATCCTCGGATAGTAAGTATTCACGTATTACATTGGCATCAGTTGATTTTGTGCGAGTGACCGCTTCACCGATTGATCGTACGGCTGCCCAGTTGGCGTAATCTACACCCGTCATACCACGATCAGCCAACTTATTAAAACGTGTTTGTAGCTGCACTGCACCCCACTGCTCAACTACCGAAGACCACACTTCAGGCTTTAAACCAGCAGATCCGCCCATGGGCCGCGGCAACCAAGTGTTGTACAACAGATATGGCGCAAAATCGCGCTGCTCATCCGCTACCAATAGCGCATCGTACTTTCGAGCTTGCGTAAAAACAGGAATTTCTTGTGCGGCGGTGCGTCTTATATCAGCGTTAGCTAACCATTTTTTATCGTGTTCAATGCTTAAGCCAAACTTTTTGGCTGAACGTCGAAACGCATCAGCGTATTCACTATCACCTTCGTGTGCACCTTCAATTAGAAATAGTTCGCGCCACTTACGCAAACTATAAAATTGCATTAACGCATCACTTAGCATTGAGCGCGATGCCATAGTATGTAAAACATTGGCTCGACAATCTACAGAGCGCAAGGTGTCGGATTGATCAGTAGCATTAAAGAACAGTATATTTTCTGCTTCGGGCAATGCTGTGATGCGCAACAACGCGCTCTTTGACACGTTAGCGATAACTAATCCGGGGGAGTCCGCCAATGCGCTTATAAACGACTCATCAACCGATTCACCTTCAGCCACTATTAACGACTGCAGTTGGTATTCTTGTTTTAAAAATTTGCCCGTCGTATTGTTGTCGTCAACACCCAGTTGAGCGCCTTGCAAGCCTTCATCTTCTGGAAAAACCACTAATCTAGACAGCACCGGTGGCCTTGCAATCTTCTCTTCTAGATATAAGATTGATATCGATAAGGGGTCATCAGCGTAGGCTGATAAGGGCAGTAAAACTAAGGCGGAAAAGGCTACTCTGATTGCACGTACAAGGTTCACTTTAGCCACCTATAAACGACATCTCAACCTTGGGCCGCAACACGCTTACTTGAGTTCGGGTTTCGGAGTATTTGTCTTGTCGTGGCGTCCAGATTTCTCGCAGTGCCTGTGTGACTGAACGAGTATCCTCACCGCGTAATACTTTGCGTAAATCATGACCGCTGGATGCAAATAGGCAGGTGTAGATACTGCCAGTCGCCGATAACCTTGCTCGGCTGCAGTCGCCGCAAAACGGTGCTGACACTGAAGAAATAATGCCTATTTCGCCGCCACCGTCGTTGTAGCTCCAACGCTTAGCAACCTCACCCTTGTAGTTAGCCTCTGCTGGCGTAATTGGCAACTCACTATCAATCATGTCTGCAATTTCTTGGCTCGTCACTACGTTAGATAGATTCCAAGCATTGCTATTACCCACATCCATAAATTCAATAAAACGCAAAATTTGCCCAGTACCATGGAAGAACTTAGCCATTGGTACGATGCTGTGATCATTCAAGCCTTTCTTAACGACCATATTGACCTTGATTGATTCAAAGCCAACTTTGGACGCGTTTTCAATGCCGTCCAATACATCTTGCACACTAACCCCAACGTCGTTAACCGCCATAAAGGTTTTGTCGTCAAGCGCATCTAGGCTTACATTCAATCGCTGCAGGCCTGCATCTTTTAAGCTCTGCGCTCTTTTAAGCGTTAGAAGTGATGCGTTGGTCGTTAGGCTAATATCGGTGATGCCTTCTACATTGGCAATCATCTCGATTAGTTTTTCTAAATCATTACGCAGTAGTGGCTCACCGCCAGTTAACCTTATTTTGCACACCCCAAGCTCCGCCGCTGCTTTCACGACTTGCTCGATCTCCTCATAACTGAGTAAATCGCTTCGCGGAAGGAATTTGTATTTTTTATCAAATACCGATTTGGGCATGCAGTAGACACAGCGAAAGTTACAACGATCTGTTACAGAGATTCGTAAATCTCGCAGCGGGCGTTTATAACGATCCTTGACTGCATCTTTGCTAACGTTGCTGATCGCTCTTTTTACCACTTAACCACCGCCCCTCTGGAAGTGCAAATCGAAGTGTTGTACGAAGGCTTCTACGCTTTCGTCACCTACGGAGTTGAAATCAAAGCTTACGATAACAAATGGGATGCACATTAAAGCGATTCTTCGCTCCTGTTGCTTGCCCAAGCTTATCGTCAGTTTGCCACCGTCAACATCTGCGTTCACCGTGTTGTTATCGATTGTGTAGGGGTGATCGCCCATAGCCTTTGGCAACAAGCGAAAAAAATCGCTGTGCGTGATACCCATATTCTTATCGAACTTATTTTGTACCATGTTTGTACACTATCCGCCAGCAACAGGTGGCCAGATTGCGAGCACGTCGCCTTCTTTTAGCTGCCCCTTTTGGTCACGATCAGTATCACAAACAAATACGCCATTGATCAGCACTAAGTGAGCAAGTTCTCGTGGCACCTGGTATCGATCAATAATGTCATTTAATGACGCATCAGGCTCTATATCAATGCTAGCGATGTTTCTGACTGCATTTGCCGGAAGTAGATCACCTAGCGTTGCAAATAGCTTAAACGTTATTTTCATACTATGAGTTCATACAACGCACTTAAAGGAGCTAGTCAAATGTCAACGGTTGGTGCTGGCTTTGCGCGCTAGCCAAATAAGCTTCGCTCAAGCGTGACGGGTTTTCCATCAGCTTTTGTTTCCAGTCGCCCAAATGCGCACCGGTTTGAATCAAGCCACGCATAACTCCAACGTGTTGAGTCATACCTAAACTACTAGCACCTACCAGCACGTCGTCTTTAAATTGTAGGTTCAGGTATTTGAAGTCGTCTTTATCACAAAGTTCAGACTCATCACCCCCGGGTACGCCCATCCACATGCCAAAAGACGTGGAAATTAAACCAACGGTATCCAGCACGTTCATGTTGACGTTGCCCACGTGTGGTGTTTGATGCCCCTGCACCATATTTTGTGCGGCGATTTTGCCATGCTCAACTGCAGTGGGTTGAATCGCTTGCACGTAATAATCACCGGTTGAGAAATCGCGCCCTTGGGCGACATCCCCGGCTGCATAAACATCGGGCTTACTGGTTTGCATAAAATCATCAACCACGATGCCCATATCAACTTCGATACCACTGCCATCAAGAAACGCTGTGTTAGAACGAACACCCGTTGCACAGATAACGAGATCAGCTTCAAGGGTTTCACCACCATTAGTTTTAACCGATAACTTTCCTGCACCGGCTTCGGTGATTTCATCAACACGGGTGGATGTCAGTGTACGAATGCCTTTGTTTTCGCACCAATCTTTAATCATCGTACCCATGGTTTCGTTAGTCATACGCGACACCATACGATCTTCCATTTCGATAACGGTCAGATCTACCTGACGAGATGCTAGTGCCTCCAAAATGATGCAACCAATAAAGCCTGCACCCATCAATATGACCTTAGAACCTGGCTCAGCACGCTCGATAATTTTATGAGCATCAGCCAACGACCAACAGTTGTATACACCCTCCAGATCAACACCCGGTATCGGCGGCTTGACCGCCGTTGCACCGGTGGCAATAAGTAGCTTGTCGTACTCAAGAGAATCATCGCCTAGCAAATGCACTTGCTTCGCATCAGTATCAACGCTGCTCGCCCGCGCATGGTGGACAAAAATGCCCTTGTTTTGAAAGTGCAGATTGTTTTTACGTAGGTGTGTTCCTTCAGCCGGGATATTACCTACTAAGTAGTAGGGTATTGCCATACGTGAATAAGGAGGATCCTGTTCTGCTGCGAGCATTGTCACAATGCAGCTTGGATCGTACTTTCTTAGATGTTCAGCTGCGTTTACGCCTGCTGGCCCTGCTCCGATGATCACGTGATGCATGTTTTCCCCTGACAAAAAAGGCGCAGTCGAAGTGCTGCGCCCATAAGATTAAAGAATATAGCGCTGGTGCTCCAGCGCATGCCAGCGGCATATGCCGCCGGCTTGGCCATAGAGCTATCCAGGCAACCCAAACTTCTGGTGCGTCTCTGATGTCACTGTACCATCTGCAGTCCAGCCGCGAAGCTGATAGTACTCTGGCAACATCTTATCCAGCTCATTGACCTTACCTTGAGCAGGGCCAGCGTTAGCAGCTTCTGTTAGCAAGCGTTTTGGCAATGTATCGTCAGCGCCGGTCAATCCAGCCTTAGAGTTGAACTCACGTTCCATATTCCAAATACGCTCACCCACTTCCATCATCTTCTCAGTGGTCCAGTTACCGTCACACGCGGCATCTACCTGAGGTGCTATGTCGTCCATAGTCCAAGCAAAAGTGGTGAACACACAAAGCCCGGCTGAATCAACTGCTGAAGTAGCATCTTGGAAAGCCTTAACCAAGCCTGGCTTACCAGCAGCATCCAGTGGATCGGTTTTTTCTGGGATACCGAGTATTTCAGATGCGATGGTGTAACCACGTAGATGGCAAGCACCACGGTTTGACGTTGCGTAAGCCAAGCCAATACCTTGTATGCCGCGCGGATCGTATGCAGGAAATTCCTGACCCTTAACTGTCATTGATAGCTCAGGCTTGCCGTATTTTTCGCAAAGGCGCTTAGAACCTAAACCAAGATCCTTGCCGAAGCCTTCGCCCTTCGCTGTAACTTCAGCAGCCCAACATAATGCTTCTGCAGAACCAAACTTAAGTTCCATACCGCCAGTTTGATCTTTGGTGATCGCACCAGTTTCGTAAAGCTCCATCGCTGCAGCCAACGTTGAGCCAAACGAGATAGGGTCCATACCGTCTTCATTACACAGAAAGTTTGCGTAAGTAAGCGCATCGATGTCATCAACACCGGTGTCCGGACCCAATGCCCATGCAGCTTCATATTCAAGACCACCTGAATTAATCCAGTACTCGGGTTTATCTTTAACGGAAAAATGTGTGCGATCAATTGTCGAGATACGACCACAAGCAATTGTGCAAGAAAAGCATGCACCGTTAGTCGTCAAGTTAGGCTTACCATCGCTCTTACGTGGCTCAAGCATTGCCTCACCGCCGACGTTGGATGCACCTTCAAACTGAGTTTCTTTCATGTTGCGAGTCGGTAGCGCGCCCACTTCGTTGATTACGTTCATCAGAACCTGCGTACCGTAAGCTGGCAAACCTTGGCCTGTTACAGCATTTTCGGCGAGTACTTTTTTACCCGCATTAGCTGCGGACAGAAACGCTTTGGGATCACGCAAGTTACCCAAGCCCTTTGTGCCTCGGATGATAACGGCTTTTAGATTTTTTGAAGCCATAACGGTGCCTACACCTGAACGGCCAGCAGCACGATGTAGATCATTTACAATCGCTGCGTACAAGTTGCCTTCTTCAGCACTACGACCAACGCAGGCTATACGGGCTTGTGGGTCCGAATGTGTGGTGCGCATTATTTTATCTGCTTCCCAAACTGACTTACCCCAAAGCGCATCAGCTGACAATAGCTCGGCTTTGTCGTCTTCAATATTTAGGTACATTGGGCTAGAGGCTTTGCCTTCAAAGATAATCATATCTAAGCCAGCAAACTTCATCTCGGCACCAAAGAAACCGCCTGAATTTGAGCAAGCCACGGCGTTAGTGAGTGGGCTTTTGCAAACCACTGAGTAACGACCGCCTGTTGATGCAACCGTGCCTGTTAATGGGCCGGTAGTCATAATGAGTTTGTTATCTGGGCCCAATGCATCCGTTGCTGGATCGATTTCGTCTACCAAATAACGTGTGGCTAAACCTCGTTGACCGAGATAGTCGTTAGCCCATTCCATATTAAGCGGCTCTTCGGTAATGCTGCCGCTAGTAAGATTTACCCGTAGGATTTTTTTGGTCCAAGCCATGTGATTCTCCTAAGCGCTAGCGTTATCGGTTTTTGATGCCCAAGCTCGCATACGGTCTAGGCCCGTTGCATTGGCATCAATATAGGTAATTGCTTGCGTTGGGCAAGCTTCAACGCACTGTGGGTCACCGCCGCAAAGGTCGCACTTAACGACCTTGCCAGAAGATGCATTGTAGTTAATCGTGCCGAATGGGCAAGCTATTGTGCATACCTTACAGCCAACGCACACATCACTTAGAACATCCTTTGAGCCATTTTCGGGGTTGAGCACAATGGCATCAACGGGGCAAGCTTGCATACACCAAGCTTCATCGCACTGTGTGCAGGTATAAGGCACAAAACGGCCTTCATCGTGGAAGCTAAATACTTTAATACGGGATTTAGACGGATTAACCATGCCTTCATTTTCGACCGAACAAGCCGATTCGCATTGCAAACAGCCTGTGCATTTGCCTGGATCGATATGTAGTGACTTCTGCATTAATCCGCTCCTCCAAAACTGTAGATGTTCGTAGACTAGCGCTTGAAAGCCAATTGGTCATTGGTACCATTGGTCAAGACAGCCTATGCCAAGCTACCACCCTATGTAATCTTTAGCGGGATTGCAACTATTTGGGGTAGTGCTCGCAATATCGTTGTGTCAGATAGTGCGCCGGCATCCAGCTCGCGACAGCCCGCACATGGGACGCCATAAACCCATCCGTGGGGGCTTCGGAGCGGCATCCCTGCCGCTCAGACCCATGTGCTGGGCTGTCGCGAGCTGGATGCCTAGTTATCTTCCTCTGCTCCACTTTACTGAAATGGCGAGCGCGAGCTATCCACTAACTAGCTACATGATTAACTAGCTACATGATGATTGAAAAGCTCGTACAGGTGTCCGGAACACGCCAGAGAGAAAAACTCACGCACAACAAGATTGAGCAGCTGATTATGGTTAGGCGTCCAAATTGTCGCAGCCCCGGCACAGGGGTCTGAGCGCCAAGGATGGCGCTCCGAAGCCCCATGGATGGGCTTGCCGCGTCCCCTGTGCCGGGGCTGCGGCGATTTGGACGCCGGCGTGCTCGGTGGGCACCAAGGTATTGTTTGTATCGGGGATGACTAATGAAGTGTGCCTGAAAAGCTATTAATGAGCCTCTTCCCAGCTATTACCTATACCTGTGTCAACAACGAGTGGCACATGCAGCTCGGCGGCATTTTCCATGAGCGTGGACAATTGTTGGCCAATTTCATCTGCTTCACCAGCCTTTACCTCAAGCACCAGCTCATCATGTACCTGCATAATGATACGGGCATCCACTGATTGCTCGGTTAGCCAATCTTGGGCCTTGATCATGGCTCGCTTGATAATGTCGGCCGCAGTGCCTTGCATTGGGGCATTGATGGCCGTGCGTTCGGCGTATTGACGTAATTGACCATTACGGGCATTGATATCAGGTAGGTACAAACGGCGACCGTAAACTGTTTCAACATAGCCCTGCTCCTTCGCCTTAATTTTGGTGTCGTCCATATACTGCTTAACGCTTGGGTATCGTGCGAAGTACAGATTGATATATTCCTGCGCCTCCCCCCTTGATATATCCAGCTGTTTGGCCAAACCAAACGCGCTCATTCCATAGATCAAACCAAAATTAATTGCCTTTGCCGAACGTCGATGATCATTGCTAACGTCATCCGCTGCAACACCAAATACTTCAGCCGCGGTGGCTATGTGCACATCAATGCCGTTTGAGAAAGCATTAACCAACCCTTCATCGCCTGACAAATGCGCCATAATGCGCAGCTCAATTTGGGAGTAATCAGCTGCGAGAATTCGATACCCTTTAGGTGCCACAAATGCTTGCCGAATGCGCCGACCTTCTTCGGTTCTAACCGGGATGTTTTGCAGGTTTGGGTCCGTGCTAGACAATCTACCGGTTGACGCAACCGCCTGATGATAAGAAGTATGCACCCGCTTACTATTACTATCGATCTGCAATGGCAACTTATCGATATAGGTAGATAACAATTTTGACAAACTACGATGTTGCAAAATCAATTTAGGTAGAGGGTAATCAAGCGCTAAGGTTTCAAGCACATCCTCGGCAGTAGATGGTTGCCCTTTAGGTGTTTTTCGTATTACCGGAAACTGTTTTTCTTCAAAAAATATTTCTTGAATCTGCTTTGGAGAACCAAGGTTAAACTCTTTGCCTGCATCAGCAAATGCATCACGCTGCACTTCTTCTAATTTTTTATGCAGCACTACACCTTGCTTTTTTAGCTTTTCATCGTCAATTAAAACGCCTTGGTATTCGACCACTGCCAGCGTCGATAACAAAGGTATTTCCACATCCTCATACAACGCTTTCAGCTTTTCGTTTTCTTGGAGCTGCGGCCATAACGTTAAATGTAGTTGTAGTGTGATGTCAGCATCTTCTGCTGCATAAGGACTGGCCTGTTCTATCGGTATTTGATTGAACGTCAGTTGTTTTTTACCTTTACCAGCGATGTCTTCAAACTTAACCGTATCAACCCCTAAATACTTGCGCGCTAAACTATCCATATCATGCCGAGTCGCGGTCGAATCCAACACGTAACTCTGCAACATAGTGTCGTGTGCGACATTGCTAAGGTGAATATCGTATTTACGCAATACGTTTATGTCATATTTAATATGTTGGCCAACTAGATTGTTTTTCTTTTGTTCTAACAGCGGCTTGAATTTTGCCAACACTGCATCGCGATCCAACTGCTTCGGTGCGTCGTCGTAATCGTGGGCAAGTGGCACGTAGGCAGCCTTGCCAGGCTCAACAGCAAACGATAAGCCCACCACTTCTGCTTGCATATAATTAAGGCTGGTGGTTTCAGTGTCAAAAGCAAACACTTTTGCTTTCTTAAGTTTGGCCAACCATCTGTCTAACTCTTTCATTGTGGTGATGGTTGTGTAATCACCCGATACATTGGCAGCCGCCGCTGTCACAGCCCCCGATTTGGCAATCGCTTTAGCTGCCGCTGGATTTGCTCTGGCAACGCTGCCTGGCAACAACGGTGACTTACCGTCAGCCAACTCTTTGGCAAAGGTTCTAAATTCCAGCTCGCTGTATAGCTCGCTTAGCCGATCTATATCCGGCTCTTGCAATTCGATCGCATCAATATTTTGTGCTAGCTCAAGCTCGGTACGAATAGTGGCAAGATCTTTGGACATCGGCAAATGGTCAATGGCTGCACGCAGTTTTTCACCGATCTTACCTTTAACACTATCAGCATTTTCGATAACCGCTTCGAGCGTATCGTGCGCCGCCAACCATTTAACCGCCGTTTTTGGTCCGCAACTGGGCACGCCAGGTATGTTGTCTGAGGTATCGCCCACGAGGGACAGATAATCAATAATTTGATCCGGGCGCACGCCGAACTTTTCTTCAACCCCTTGGGCATCCATTGTAGTGTTGTTCATTGTGTTGATCAGCGTGACGTGATCATCAACCAGCTGGGCCATATCTTTATCGCCCGTTGAGATTATCGTATTAAGCTTGTGTTCGCTTGCCTGATGGGCAAGTGTCCCGATCACATCATCCGCCTCCACACCAGGCTCGATAATCAACGGCATACCCATAGCCTTAACAATTTTATGCAAGGGTTCGATCTGAGAACGCAAATCATCAGGCATTGATGGGCGGTTAGCCTTGTACTCTTTATAGATATCGTCACGGAATGTTTTGCCCTTGGCATCAAACACCACCGCCATGCTTTTAGGCTGGTAATCGGCTACTAACCGTCGCAGCATATTGACAACACCATGTACCGCCCCGGTGGGCTGCCCTTTGGAGTTAGTCAGAGGCGGCATTGCGTGAAAAGCTCTGTAGAGATAGGACGAACCATCAACCAGAACTATCGGTGCCGAATCCGGCGCGGGAACGTCAGGCTTAACGCTAGACATAAAAATTTCTCTTAACGACTACAATTCCTAGTGTACGTTAATCCAGGCCCTAACAGCCTAAGAGGAATCCATGCGACAACTGTCAGACAAGAACAAAATGAGCCGCGACGAGCGCGATAAATCACTAACCCGTGATTCCTGGAAGATATTCCAGATCATGGCCGAATTTGTAGACGGATTCCAGCAACTGGCCGATATCACCCCATCGGTGAGTATTTTCGGCTCAGCCCGATTTAAGCCCGACAACCCTCATTATCAAGCTGCTGAGCACATCAGCAAGTTGCTTTCAGATTCTGGTTTTGCTGTGGTAAGTGGCGGTGGCCCTGGCATCATGGAAGCCGCAAACAAAGGCGCTCTAGCAGGCAAGTCAGCCAGCGTGGGCTTAAACATTAAACTACCTCACGAACAATCGGGTAATGGCTATCAAGACATCAGTGTCAATTTCAAATACTTCTTTGCTCGTAAAGTCATGTTTGTTAAGTACGCATCGGCCTATGTAGTGATGCCCGGAGGTTTTGGAACGCTCGACGAAATGGCCGAAATCCTTACGCTTATACAAACGGGTAAATCAAAGCCAATACCGATTATTTTGTATGGCAGTAGTTTTTGGGAAGGATTGATTGATTGGTTTACCGAATCATTAGTTAAGGAGGGCACAATTAGCCCGAAAGACTTAGACCTTTTTAGTGTCACAGACGATCCACAACAGGTAGTGGATACAATTTTTGATTTTTACGAAGGGGTTGATATTGAAGGTATCGTCAATCAATCTCAATTGATGATGGAATTATAACAGCGTTACGTTAACGCTTATCAAGGCGGTGCTAAGCCGCCTTGATAAATTGTTGAAGCTCTGTTTCAACTAGACCATATTGCTCCAAAATCGAATCCGCTAAACTCACCACATTAGTAGTCTCGTTATCGCGTATCGACGACTCTAGCTCTTCGCACCTTGATGCCAGCAGTTCTGCGCCTAAATAAGCTGAGCTCGACTTCATACCGTGAGCTATAGCCTTTGCCTGTTCGTAATCTGAATCACTAACGGCCTGCTGCAACAAATTGAGCTGCTCTGGTGATTTATCAAAGTACAGCTTCAATACTTTACTTAACAAATCTGCTTTTCCTGGGCGTTGCAATTTTTGTATTTTTTTAATTGCCTCCATATTAATGATCTGTGCTGTGCTTTGTTCTTTCGTTGATGATTCTATTTTGCCTGAATCATCCGTATCAGCAGTATCCCCTAAGTGGATGTCTGGCCTTCTGATATTAAAAACGTTGCTCGTATCTTTAGACTTGTTCGCCGTTATCCAATCGCTAACAACTTGCTCAAGACGCGATTTAGATACAGGCTTGCTGATATAGTCCTGCATACCTGCATCCAAACAACGCTTGCGATCACCCGGCATCGAATTTGCCGTTAACGCAACAATTGGCGTACTCGCATTAGGTCCATTTCCTGATTTTATTTTACCCGTTGCTGCAAAGCCATCAAGAACAGGCATTTGGCAATCCATAAAAATCACATCGTAAGATTCTGTCAAAGCAGCCTCTACCGCCTCCATACCGTTGGCAGTCGAACTAACAGTGCAATTTAAACTTTCTAGCATGGCCGTAGCCACATCAAGGTTAATCGCGTCGTCTTCAACCAATAATACTTTTGTAGGCTCCCCACTAAGTCTTCGCTCAGCACTGTTTTGAATCGCGCGTTTTTTGCTAGCATCATCAGAAAAAATTAGATCGCGTAAGCACTCACGCAATTGAGATTGGCGGGCAGGCTTACTAATATAGGAATCGATTCCTAGCTCTTCCATTTCCGTCGCGCTGAGCTCAACTATTGCAGATGTCAACATCATCGCCTTGGTGGACGCTATCGCAGGTGTGCTGCGAATCTTACGAGCTAACTCAATTCCATCCATGTCTGGCATATGCAAATCCAATATCAACATATCAAATATTTTGTTTTCAGATGCTGCTTTATTAAGCATGTCCAGTGCTTGTGCACCACTCTCAGCACACTCCGCCTCCAAACCCCATCCTGTGATTTGATGATACAAAATACTGCGATTGGTCTCGTTGTCATCAACAATTAACACCGTAGCTGCACCGAAGTTGCCCGTGTTAACCTTTCCCGCATCTTCGTCTGCTACGCGTTGAAATTGGCTAGTGAAAGTAAAGCGTGTTCCCTCGCCAAGCCTGCTGCGAAACGCTAGTTTGCCGCCCATTAAAGCAACCAACTCGTTTGTAATTGCCAATCCAATACCTAGTCCACCATGCCGCCTAGTATTTGAATGGTCCGCTTGCCTAAATGATTCAAACAAGGTTGCCTGCAATTCCGGTGCGATACCAGACCCGGTATCTTGCACATCACACTTAAAGTTATGAAATAGATCGCTTGATTCGGACCGTGAGACCCTAACCACTATCTCGCCCTCAGTTGTGAAGGCAATAGAATTCCTGATTAGATTGTTCAGCACTTGACGAAAACGTGCTGCATCACCTTTTACATATTTTGGCAATTCTTCATCTACGTAACAAATTAACTCGACACCTTTCGAATGAGCAGAAGAGGCCAATAAGCCACACACTTCCTCGGCACACGCGCCAACGTCAAACCTGGCTTGCTCAAGCCGCATATCACCCGCCTCCATACGCGAGTAATCAAGCAAATCACTTATAATAGCGAATAGTGATTCGGATGAAGAGCTGATTGATGCTGCAAAGCGTTGCTCTTTTTCTGACAAATCACATTCATTTAAGAGCTCGCTCATACCCATGATTCCATTCAGGGGTGTACGCAACTCGTGACTCATATTAGACAAAAACTGCGCTCTCGACTTCTCAGCCGATTGCGTTTCGCGACGGCTAATCACTAATTCCTTTTTCAGGCGCGCAATCTCGCTTAAGGCGATTTGCAGTTGGCTCTCACGAGCTTTCTTCTCTGAATCGGTCCGATCGACAATCTGTGGTGTATCGTCACTGTCGATGAATGAAGCCTCGAGTTTCTCTTCATCAATTGGCATACTATAAGGGTCCTCGCCCTTATCAGCACTCGTACTCTGTGTTTCTTGCTCGCCACCATACGAGGCTATATCCCTTCGATCTATCGCTGCGTACAAAGCAACTAACAACGTCGATACACCAAG
>CALGND010000105.1 GCA_937958675.1 uncultured Granulosicoccaceae bacterium | reverse complement strand
GATGTTGTAAAAATTGCGCAAGATAGGCATTTAGAAAAGCAAACGGCAATTGCCCACGGCTTACAGCCTGTGCCTTATGCGCAACTACTGCAAGCATCTGATATCGATGTTGCCCTTAAAAGCGTTTCACTACCAGCAATAATAAAATCCTCGCGTCTTGGCTATGATGGAAAAGGGCAGGCCACCTGTAACTCTATAGATGAAGTACAGGCAGCCTTTGCATCTTTGAATGGTGTGCCATGCGTGTTAGAACAACGCATCGACTTACAATCAGAAATCTCAGTTGTACTGGCACGAGGATTTGATGGTAAAAGCATTTGCTTTCCGGTTGCTCAGAATGTGCACGTCGATGGCGTGTTGCATACGTCCACTGTGCCTGCAACCGTTGATGATGCATTGCAGAGCGAGGCTTGTGAGCTTGCGACAAAATTTGCCAATGGCTTAGATTACGTAGGAGTTTTGGCAGTCGAATTTTTTGTTGATCAAACAGGGCAGTTACTGTTTAACGAAATGGCGCCACGCCCTCACAACAGTGGTCACTACACACTCGACGCCACAGCCACCTCGCAATTTGAACAGCAACTTCGAGCTTTGTGTGCATTGCCTTTAGGGTCAACTCGATTGCTAACGCCGGTAACGATGCTGAACGTACTAGGTGATAGTTGGGCTGAAGGTGATCCAGACTGGCATGGGCTCTTTGGCCAGGATGAGGCGCGTTTACACCTATACGGTAAATCTGACGCTCGACCCGGCAGAAAAATGGGCCATGTGAATTTTTTGGCGTCAAAACCAATAAAATCTGATTTTCAGCTCTAAATTCTCTCCTTTTACATCAGACGAGTATTTGCTCGTGTTTTACGTACACTAATGCATTTAACCCGGTTAGTTAAAGGGTTTTACGTGCTGATTCTTCCACTAATTTCGCTAAAATAGACTCAGTAATCGGGGTTTTTCCAGCCCAAGCCGCATTTGGCCCAGAAATCGCTACAACCCGCGCAATCACTGCGATTTTGTAATTGGAAAACCGAAAAATGAGCCTTGCCCAAAGATCGACGCAGACTAACGACAGTTCCTCCAGTTTTATACCGGCGGCTGTTGAGTCATTGACAATGCAAAGTAATGCATTAGCAAGTGTTGCAGAAAACCTAGGAGAGGAGCTTGATGATGCTGTAAAGCTGATTCTAAGTTGCAAAGGGCGAGTCATCGTCAGTGGCATGGGAAAATCTGGCATCGTTGGTAAAAAGATTGCCGCCACATTTGCATCAACGGGCACGCCTAGTTTTTACGTGCACCCAGGTGAAGCGATTCATGGCGACCTAGGCATGATTACCGCAGACGACCTTATCGTGCTAATTTCCTACAGCGGCGAAACCGAAGAAATCGTAAAGCTAATGCCAAGCCTTAAATACTTTGGCAATCGCATTATTGGTATTGTTGGTTCAAGCGATACAACACTTGGCAATCAAGCTGATGTGGTATTGCGCGTTGATATAGAGCGTGAAGTTTGCCCAAATAATCTTGCCCCTACCACGTCTGCTCTAGCCATTATGGCTTTGGGTGATGCATTGGCTGTATGTTTGATTAAAGCACGTGATTTCAAACCTTCTGATTTTGCGCAGTTTCATCCTGGTGGGATGTTAGGCCGTCGTTTGTTATCGCGTGTAGGTGATGTAATGATCACTGATAATTTACCGCTTATCGGACCAAAAGAGACGGTGCGTGAAGCGATTTTTTGCATGACCTCAGGGCGCCTCGGTCTCGCTATTATCGTAAAAGACAACCAGCTACAGGGGATCTTGACTGATGGTGACTTACGTCGTGCACTGATCATGGACCCTACCATGATGGATAAGCCTGTTCAGGAGTTCATGACTCCTGTACCGGTCACAATCTCTGCTAACTCAATGGTTTCGGATGCAGAAATACTGATGCGCAAATATAAGATTCGCGCTTTGATCGTCACCGACGCCAGAGAATCTGGTGACGATGCGGTGTGCGGATTGCTTGAAATATTTGCTGATAACTAGGCCTAATGCCGGTTACATGCTGTTATTGCACGTATCTTGCTCAAAAATACACATGGTTTCTAAACGCTTAAGCACGTTCTTGCTCATTGCGGGTTTGTTGTGGCTAACTGGCTGCGCGACTCCTTCTGGCAAGATCACTGCGACCGACCTAATGAGCTCGCCTTCTCAGGATGCTGCCAGAAAGATTGGCGATGCAAGTCCTGGTGATGTTGTTGACCTGCCCGCAGGCAACATCTTTGACGAGACTACCGTTGTCGTTGGTGATGACTACACTGCAGCCAGTGGCCGCTTGTGCCGTCGCTTACGCTCAGACATAGGTAGTGAGCTCTCACGCATTGCCTGCCAACGCGAATCGGGTGAGTGGTATAGCCCTCGAGCGCTTTATAGCAATAAACAAGAATCTGCCTCTCAAGCCGTAAAGCCAACTGCTATTGCTGAGCCGCTTGATCCGAGTTCGGTGGATACAAGTTCGATCGTGGTAGTTGAGCTTGGGGATGCTGATTTACAAAGTAGCACCGATAGCATTCGTAGCAACAGTAGCGCTGTTGAAACTGAGAAGCACTTGCTTAAACTAGGCGAAACTCTATGGTCGTTCTCTCGTCGTATCACAGGTAACGCGCTTAACTGGAATACCATTGCAGAACTAAACAATATCGATGACTCGCGCCGCTTGGGCGCTGGCGATAGCTTGTTAGTACCCAAGTCATTGGTGCGCGGTGAGCACTAGGTCATGGCCAACATCGACGTAAGCTCAAGTCGTAAGATTCACGCTTCGGATGTTCTCGAAGCGCTCAGCACGCAAGTGCGCGTCATCCATGCATTGATACTGCGCGAAACCAAAACGCGTTACGGTCAACATAAGCTGGGTTTTTTGTGGGCAATCCTAGAGCCCATCATTATGGTGGCGTTGTTTGTCGCGATTTTTGCTGGCATGCGTAACGATAGCCCTGGTGGAATGCCTTTAGTGCCGTTTATGTTGATTGGCATTGTGCCTTTTGCATTCTTCCGCGATGTAATGAATCAACTACAGGGTGCCATCGTATCCAATAAAACACTGTTCGCGTTTCCTCAAGTCACCACGTTTGATGTGATTCTGGCGCGTGGCTTATTAGAAATACTAATTACGTTTGGTGTGTTCGGCTTTTTGCTGTCAATGATTCATCTAGCCGGCTACTCCATAAACGTGCAGCGTCCATTAGAAGTGTTAGCAGGCTGCGGCTTATTGGCAATGCTTGGCCTAGGTGCAGGATTTACGTTTGCCAGTATTTCGCCGATACTGCCATCGCTTCGACAAATAACCTCGGCGTTTTTAGGCAGGCCTTTATTTTTAGCCTCCGGTTTGTTCTTTACTGCTGACTCGATACCAAGCGAAATACGCCAATATTTATTGTACAACCCTATTATGCACATTCTCGAATTGATACGCGGCGCGTTCTTTTTTGAGTTTGAAACCTCTCACGGCAGTTGGCACTATGCTATTGCTTGGTCGGTTGGTGCGTTGGCGACAGGCTTAATAACGCACCAGGCGTTACGCAAGAAGGCGATAGTCGGACTGTGATTGAGCTAATCAACATCAATAAACGTTATCGCACATCTGCTGGCACCAAGGTGGTGCTGAACAATGTGAATGCGACGTTCCCAAAGGGGAAGAGTGTTGGCATCCTAGGTTTAAACGGTTCGGGTAAGTCCACGTTGATTCGTATCATTGGTGATGCTGAACCGCCGAATTCAGGCCGTGTTGTTAGCCAGGGGAAAATATCGTGGCCTCTGGGTTATACCGGTGGTTTTCAATCGAACTTAACAGCGCGCGAGAATGCGCGTTTTGTTGCTCGTATCTATGGCGCTAACACGCAGTACATTGAAGAGTTTACGCGAGAGTTTGCAGAGCTTGGCGAATACTTTGACGTTCCATTACGCGCCTATTCAGCGGGTATGCGAAGTCGATTTGCGTTTTCAGTGAGCCTTGCTTGTAATTTCGATTACTACCTAGTGGACGAAGCATTGGAGACGGGTGATGCGCGCTATCGAGAGAAGTTCCGCTTGGCCTTTCAGGAGCGCAGTGCTTCGGCTTCCGTCATTTTGGTCTCTCATAATGAGCAAACCATCCGCCGCAACTGTGATATGGCCGCGATCCTGCATGATGGCAACCTCGACGTATACGATGATCTCAAAGAAGCCTTGAAGTTTTATAGCTACTTACAAACGCGCAAGGCTGCCTGATTATGAACTCTATTTTACGAAGCCTAGCCATCGTCGTGGGTATCCCCACCATATTGGCGACCCTGTATTTTGGGTTGCTGGCGTCTGATGTATTTGTCTCAGAATCTCGTTTTGCTATCCGTTCTGCCAAAGGTGGTAGTGCTGCGGGTGGCTTGGCAGCGATATTGTCTTCACCGATCGTATCCTCTGGCGGACAAGAGTCATTAGTTGTTTCAGATTATGTGCATTCGCAGGATATGCTCCAGCGAGTGCAAGAAAAGTTAAACATAGCTTCTCACTATTCATCAGATGATGTTGATTGGTTGTCGCGACTGTCAGGCAGTGCCACTGATGAGGCAACCTTAGATTACTTCATCAATAAAGTTGAGTTGGTGCGTGATTCTGCTAGTGATGTTTTAACGCTCCGCACTAGAGCTTACAGCCCAGAAATGGCTCAACAATTAGGGCAGTTGGTTATTGACCTATCCGAAGAACTGGTCAATACCATGTCGTCCAGAATCGAAGACGATGCCTTGGATACAGCCCGCGACGAACTTGAGCGCGCGGTGGAGAAGGTGCGTTTTGCTAGTGCTGAAATTACAGAGTTTCGAAATACCAACGCGTCAATAAATCCTGATGCTGAATCCAGTGCTTTGTTAGGCATTGTCACGGGTATCGAGTCAAAGCTAGTGGAAGCACGCGCCGAGCTAAGCGAGAAGCAAGCTTTTATGCGCGATAGCTCGCCAGAAGTCATTACTTTGAAGAACAGAGTCAACGCATTGTCACGGCAGCTACGCCTGGAGAAGGGTAGGGCCGTGGGTGCGGGTGGGCAAGAGATGAGTGGCCTTATTCAAGGTTACCAACCTCTTGTGCTGGAGCAGGAAATTGCCCAGCAGCAGTATGCATCAGCACTGACATCCCTGGAAGTAGCCCGTGTGGAAGCTCAACGTAAGAAGCAGTATCTGATTACGTTTATTCAGCCCAATCTACCTGATGAAGCGCTAGAACCACGGCGTTTGAGCCAAATACTAACGGTATTGGTGTTCTCCTTTTTGTTCTATGCCGTAGGGGCATTGATGTGGTCTGCATTAAAAGATCATATTGGCCGTTAATTTAGGCGATAGCGGCTTAAAAATTGCTCCAGTTCACATTATTAACGGTAAGCCTCTGGTGTATTGATCTGTGTGTCGCCTTGTTTATAACTTAAGTTTGTTGTTGATCGCCGCCATCATGGTGGTGCCAGCACATGCCCAATCAGTCGGTGGCTCTGGCCTTGATGCTGGTACCGATGTTCCGCAAGCGGCTGATTTGCTGCGTGGTGCAGATACTGATACCGATGATGTATTGAAGCCGTTTGGCGCTAATCTATTTAACGGTGGCTTCAGCAACGATCGAGAAGATGGCCTTAATCCATCGTATGTTGTACAGCCCGGTGATAGCGTTAGTGTGCGCATCTGGGGTGCGACGAAGTTCAACGATAAGCTCACTGTTGATCATCAGGGTAATATCTTTTTACCAGCAGTTGGACCAATCCAAATAGCCGGTACTCAAAACCGTGATTTGAACAGTCGCGTTACCGCAGCCATTAACACGGTGTTCAGCGACAACGTTCGTGTTTATACCAGCCTTGATGGTTCGCAACCAGTTGCAGTTTTTGTTACAGGCTTTGTCAATAACCCGGGCCGGTTTGCTGGCATCCCATCTAATTCGGCATTGCACTTTATTGATCGCGCTGCGGGTATTAATCCTGAGACAGGTAGCTATCGAAACATTCAGGTTAAGCGTAATGGTGAAGTGCTCGTTGAGCTTGATCTGTATTCGTTTTTATTAAACGGGGTAATGCCGCAGGTGCAATATCAAGATGGCGACACCATCGTAGTGGGTGCTCGCAGCAGTGTGGTTAGTGTGAGCGGCGAAATCAGCAACCCTGCCATGTTTGAAATTAGCGAATCGGGTTTTAAAGGTGAGGCACTGCTTTCGATGGCGTTACCGGCTCCCAGCGTTAGCTATGTCGGAGTGTCCGGTTTACGAAATGGTAAGCCGTTTTCTACCTACGTACCATTACAAGAATTCAAAGGCATGCTGTTACACAATGGCGATGCTGTTCACTTTCGAATTGATCAGCACGATCAAGTTATTGTGGTTGATGTAGAAGGTGCTCATATGGGGCCATCACGTTTTGCTGTTCCGCGTAACACCCGATTACAAGAGCTGCTGGATTACATCGAAGTGGATCCTGAGTTAGCCGATGCTCGCTCGGTCTCGCTAAAGCGAAAAACTATTGCCGTTCGCCAAAAGGCTGCACTGGAAGAATCACTTCAGCGCCTGGAAGCGAAATACCTAACGGCATCATCGCAGACCGACAGAGAGGCGTCGATTCGTAGTCAGGAAGCAACATTGATCGGGCAGTTTGTGCAACGGGCACGTAGTGTTGAGCCTAATGGCCGTTTGGTGGTTGCGTCACAAGGAAAGGTTGCCAATATTATTTTACAAGCCGGTGACACCATAACGATACCAGGACGTAGCGATTCAGTGCTGCTTAGCGGCGAAGTACTTGTATCACAAGCGATGCTGCATGAAAAAGGTGGCAGAGCACGTGATTATATCTCTCGATCGGGTGGCTTTACGGATCAAGCGCAAACCGATCGCATAATCTTAGTGCACGCCAATGGCGAAGTGTCCAATGGTAGAAACCCGATGGTCAGGGCAGGTGATGAGATTATTGTATTGCCTAAAGTACCAGTTAAAAATTTACAACTCGCGTCTACCATCGTCGACATCCTATACAAGATTGCCATCGCAGCTTCGGTTGCGGTGAAATTATAAGCAACGGGTTTTTGAATGTTCTCCTTACGAGCTAAATACGGTAAGAGCGCTAAGCGCTTTCAAAAAAAATGCAAACGCGCAGTCAAGCGATCGTTGCAGCCAATGACTGTCCGCCTCGATAGAAAGCTGATTGCATCCTCGGGTACGTTTGATCCCGGTTGGTATAAACAGACTTACAAGGTAACTGGCAATGCTATAAAACATTATTGCCAGGAAGGCTACCGCAAGGGTTATCAACCCAATTCTGTGGTGAACATGCACTGGTATTTTAATAGCTACCCTGAGGTGCAAAACTATGCGAGTAATCCGCTGGTTCACTACATTAAATTTGGTGAAGCTAAAAATTTAATGCCTTGCGAGTTTTTTGATCCGAAGTGGTATCGAAAAGAGTATCAGCTAGAAGCTTATGATGGCTCGATGCTAAAGCACTATTTGCATATTGGTCGAGTGGAAGGAAAGAATCCTAATCGATTATTTAATTGTAATTGGTACCTAACCCGCTACAAAGATGTGCGAATGGCAGGTATCGATGCAGTTGCTCATTTCTATCAAACTGGCTGGCGAGAATTGCGAAAGCCAAGTTTGGATTTTGAAACGCAAACCTATGTTGAGCAATACATGGGCGGCGAGGTCAAGAGTAACCCTGTAACTCATGCGCTAAGTAATGCAAATTTCCTGCGTGAAAACTTTGGCGTTGGCGGCGGCGACACTGCTGCTGTAGGGGGTGCTGCTCGTAACACCGCACCTGATATGGCGGACAATATTAAGTATTTTGCTAACCCAGGCCCTGATTTTCAGTTAGCTGAGAGTAATGGACAGCTTGGGCTAGAAGCGCGTGCTAAAACTATTGCTTTTTACCTACCGCAGTTTCATGCTTTTGAGGAAAATGATCGTTGGTGGGGCGATGGCTTTAGCGAATGGCGTAATGTCAGTCGTGGCGCACCTCGGTTTGACGGTCATTATCAGCCACGCATTCCTCGCGATTTAGGTTACTACGATCTAAACGACGACAATGTATTAAAGCGTCAATCAGAGCTAGCCTTGCAAAATGGCATCGAAGCCTTTTGCTTTTACTACTACTGGTTTGACGGCAAGCGGTTGATGGATATGCCCTTAGATAAGTTTGCTGATGCTGATTTAGACCAAGAATTTTGTATCATGTGGGCAAACGAGAATTGGACCCGCACGTGGGACGGCTTTGACAGTGAAGTACTAATCGAGCAAAGCTATGACGATGCTGATGAGGATGATTTCATCGAAGACACTGCGCGATACTTCCGTAACGCTCGCTATATGCGAGTTAATGGCAGGCCTCTGTTTATTCTCTATCGCCCGGGTTTAATACCTCAAGCGAAAAAGACATTCGAAAGGTGGCGTCAGAAGTGGAAAGATGCTGTAGGCGTTGAACCCTACTTTTTGATGGTGCAGGGTTTCGGCGATGAAGATCCACAGCCATACGGTTTGGATGGAGCGGTGGAGTTTCCTCCTCATAAAATTTGTCAGAACATGCGTCAAATTCAAAGCGAACTGACGGTTATTGATCAATCCTACAGTGGCATTGTACATTCATATGACGATGTTGTAGCACGATCGTTAGACGAGACGCCGCCTGCGTTTCCATTGATCAAAACGGTTGTACCGCATTGGGATAATGATGCTCGTCGTGAAGGTCGAGGTA